>NZ_JAODYT010000023.1:0-62941 GCF_029834875.1 Pseudomonas sp. GD04158
GCGCAGCGGCCACGGTGGTCTGCGGGGAATAGAGCGGCGGGTCGAGCAGCAGGGTGTATTCGCGCAGCAACCGGCCATTCGGCCAGAGCACTTCCACCAGGAAGTTAAGGTAGGGTTCGCGTACAACCTTGCTCGAAGTGACACGAATCACACTCTTGCCATTGGGCTTGAGTACCGGCGTGAACTTCAGGTCGGTCAGGAAGTACTGACGATCAACCCCTGCCTTGACGAATTCTTCAGGAGACGCGAGGCTGGGAATCACCTCATTGGAGGCCAGGTCGCGCACCTCCAGCAATTCAATTTCCGCTACCAACGGCTGATTCAGCGAGGACTGCAGGGTGACTTCACCCAACCCCAGCGCATGCGCCATACCGGAAGACAGCGCCGAAGCCGCTGCAATTGCCAGCACCAGTTTGCGAACCCGAACCATAGCGTTATCCCTTGTTTTATCTTTTTTCTCGGCATGCGAGAGGGTGTTGATAATTGCTGCCTGCATCCACTCCAAGAGCGGCTCCCCATTCAGCAATCAACTCAGCCAGTATTGCCAAGCTAGAAAGATTCTTCAAATTTCTAGGTAAGTATCTTTTACAGATAGTGTTTTATCAATAACTCCGCTATTTGCACAGCGTTCAGGGCGGCGCCTTTTCGTACATTATCAGACGCAATCCACAAATTGAGTTGCCTTGGATCGCTGATACCCGCACGAACTCGCCCGACGTAGACCTGATCCTGCCCCACTGCATCACCCACTGCTGTCGGGTAGTCGCCCGCCTCCACCAGTTCGATACCCTGAGCGCTGTGCAGCAACTGCTGCACTGCTGTGATATCGATATCCGCATCGCCCTGCACGCTGAGCGCCAGGCTGTCGCCGAAGAAAACCGGCACCAGGGCGCAAGTCACCGCCACCGACAGCGCAGGCAGCCCCAGCAGCTGTCGAATCTCGGCGGCCAGGCGCCGTTCCAGCTCCGCATGCCCCTGTTCATCCACCGCGCCGACCTGCGCCAGCACATTGAAGGCGACCTGCCGGTCCACGCCCTTGGGTTCCAGCGGTCGTGCATTGAGCAGTTCGGCCGTCTGCCGCGCCAGTTCCTGCACACCACTGCGCCCCAGCGTCGACATCGACAGCATGGCGGTCAGCTGTAGCTGCTGCGGTTGCAACAAAGGCTTCAACGTGGCGAGCACCAGCGCGCAGGCAACCGCCGAAGGCGTGGGAGCACTGACCTTCCAAGGTTTGGCCAATGCCGGCAGGCCCTCAATGCCAAGCTCGGGCAATACGCAGGGCGCGTGCTCCAGCGGCAGGGCCGAGCTCAGATCGATGAGCGAACAGCCGGCCGCCAGCACAGTCTCGTGATAGGCGCGGGTGACCTCCGCGCCAGCGGCAAAGAAAGCCAGTTGCACCTGGGTGAAATCGAAGGCCTCGAGCGACCTGACCCGCACCTGACGACCGCGGAAGGAAAGGCTCTGCCCCGCCGACTCGCTACTGGCCAGCAGATGCAGATCCTTTACCGGAAAGTCGCGCTCTTCGAGCAATTCGACCAGCGCTTCACCGACATTACCGGTGGCGCCGATCAGGGCGATATTGATGGACTGACTCATGGACGAACCTGTGACGCATAGGGAGCGGCACTGTAACTGCGCCCTCTCGCCCAGGCAATCGGCTTGCTCGAGCCATAAAAGACAAAGCCCCTCTGCCGAAGCAGAAGGGCCCTGTTTGACTCCGAATGCCAGCCTCGCGCTTAGCGCTCCAGCAGGATCCGCAGCATGCGGCGCAGCGGCTCGGCGGCGCCCCACAGCAGTTGGTCACCGACGGTGAAGGCGCCGAGGTACTGCGAGCCCATGTTGAGCTTGCGCAGGCGACCGACCGGCACGCTCAGGGTACCGGTAACGGCAGTCGGGCCGAGATCGCGGATAGAGTCTTCGCGGTGGTTCGGCACCAGCTTGACCCAGGGGTTGTGCTGGCTGATCAGGCCTTCGATGTCGGCCATCGGCACATCCTTGTTCAGCTTGATGGTCAGCGCCTGGCTGTGGCAACGCATGGCGCCGATGCGCACGCAGATGCCATCGACCGGGATCGGGCTCTTGAAGCGGCCGAGGATCTTGTTGGTTTCGGCCTGGGCCTTCCACTCCTCACGGCTCTGCCCGTTGGGCAGCTCCTTGTCGATGTAGGGGATCAGACTGCCGGCCAGCGGCACGCCGAAGTTGTCCACCGGGAAGGCCTCGCCGCGCATGGCTTCGGCCACCTTGCGGTCGATGTCGAGAATGGCACTAGCCGGATCGGCCAGTTCATCGGCGACGGCACCGTTGATCGCGCCCATCTGCTTGATCAGCTCGCGCATGTTCTGCGCACCGGCACCCGAGGCCGCCTGGTAGGTCATGGCGCTCATCCACTCGACCAGACCGGCTTCGTACAGACCACCGAGGGCCATCAGCATCAGGCTGACGGTGCAGTTGCCGCCGATGTAGTTCTTGGTGCCGGCGTCCAGCGCCTGGTCGATCACCTTGCGGTTGACCGGGTCGAGCACGATCACCGCACCGTCGTCCATGCGCAGCGACGAGGCGGCATCGATCCAGTAGCCCTGCCAGCCGGCTTCGCGCAGCTTGGGGAAGACTTCGTTGGTGTAGTCGCCGCCCTGGCAGGTCAGGATCACGTCCAGGCCTTTCAGGTCTTCGATGCTGTAGGCGTCCTTCAGCGGGGCAATGTCCTTGCCAATGGCAGGACCCTGGCCACCGACATTGGAGGTGGTGAAGAACACCGGCTCGATCAGGTCGAAGTCCCGCTCTTCCAGCATGCGCTGCATGAGCACGGAACCGACCATGCCACGCCAACCGATCAGACCTACACGTTTCATAACGACTACACCTATATAAACAGCCCGCCGGACCCACCCCGGCGCAGCCGTGGAAGATTACAGACTACGCAGCGCTTCGACTACTGCATCACCCATCGCAGCGGTACCGACCTTGGTCTTGCCCTCGGACCAGATGTCGCCGGTACGCAGGCCCCGATCCAGCACCAGGCTCACCGCTTTTTCGATGGCATCGGCCGCGGCCACCTGGCCGAAGCTGTAACGCAGCATCATGGACACCGAGAGAATGGTGGCCAGCGGGTTGGCGATGCCCTTGCCGGCGATATCCGGCGCGGAGCCGTGGCACGGCTCGTACATGCCCTTGTTGTTGGCATCCAGGGAAGCCGACGGCAGCATGCCGATGGAGCCGGTGAGCATCGAAGCCTCGTCGGACAAAATGTCACCAAACATGTTGTCGGTGACGATCACGTCGAACTGCTTGGGTGCGCGCACCAGTTGCATGGCAGCGTTGTCGACGTACATGTGGCTCAGCTCGACGTCCGGATAGTCCTTGGCCACTTCCTCGACCACCGTGCGCCACAGCTGGCTGGAGGCCAGGACGTTGGCCTTGTCCACCGAGCACAGCTTCTTGCCGCGCACGCGGGCCATGTCGAAACCGACCTTGGCAATGCGACGGATTTCGCTCTCGCTGTACGGCAGGGTGTCGTAGGCCATGCGCTCGCCGTTTTCCAGCACCTTGCTCTCGCGCGGCTGGCCGAAGTAGATGCCGCCGGTCAGCTCACGCACGATGAGGATATCCAACCCCGCCACAACCTCAGGCTTAAGGCTGGAGGCCTCGGCCAGTTGCGGATAGAGGATGGCCGGGCGCAGGTTGCCGAACAGTCCCAGTTGCGAACGGATCTTCAGCAGGCCGCGCTCCGGACGGATGGCCGGATCGATGGTGTCCCACTTCGGCCCGCCAACGGCGCCGAGCAGCACGGCATCGGCGGCCTTGGCGCGCGCCAGGGTCTCGTCGGCCAGCGGCACGCCGTAGCGGTCGATGGCGGCGCCGCCCAGGTCATCGAAGCTCAGTTCGAAACCCAGGGCGTACTTGTCGTTGGCCAGGTTCAGCACCTTGACCGCCTCGGCCATGATTTCCGGACCGATACCGTCGCCGGGGAGAACCAGAATCTGTTTGCTCATTGCATCCTCATCAAACCGTAGGGTGCGCCGTGCGCACCATTCAAATAGTGAGTCAGTCGGTGTGCACAGCCTAGGCGGCCCCGCACACCCTACTTGATCGCGCCGAACAGCCAGGGGCTGCTCTGCTGGTGTTTGGCTTCGAAGGCCCTGATCGCGTCCTGATCCTGCAGGGTCAGGCCGATGTCGTCCAGGCCGTTGAGCAGGCAGTGCTTGCGGAAGGCATCGACCTCGAAGCGGTACTGCACGCCATCGGGACGGGTCACGGTCTGCGCATCGAGGTCGACGGTCAGTTGATAGCCCTCGGTGGCCTCGGCCTGTTCGAACAGCGCATCGACCTCTTCATCCTTGAGAACGATAGGCAGCAGGCCGTTCTTGAAGCTGTTGTTGAAGAAGATGTCGGCGAAGCTCGGCGCGATCACGGTGCGGAAACCGTACTCGTCCAGCGCCCAGGGCGCGTGTTCGCGCGAGGAACCGCAACCGAAGTTCTCACGGGCCAGCAGCACGCTGGCGCCCTGATAGCGCGGGAAGTTCAGCACGAAATCCTTGTTGATCGGACGCTTGGAATTGTCCTGGTTCGGCTGGCCGACATCCAGGTAGCGCCACTCGTCGAACAGATTGGGGCCGAAGCCGGTGCGCTTGATCGACTTCAGAAACTGCTTGGGAATGATCTGATCGGTGTCGACGTTGGCACGATCGAGCGGGCAGACCAGGCCGGTATGTTGGGTAAAGGCTTTCATCAAAACTCTCCTCAGGCCTGGATCAATTCGCGAACGTCGATGAAGCGGCCGGTCACCGCCGCAGCGGCAGCCATGGCCGGGCTCACCAGGTGGGTACGGCCACCGGCGCCCTGACGCCCTTCGAAGTTGCGGTTGGAGGTGGACGCGCAATGCTCGCCGCTGCCCAGCTTGTCCGGGTTCATCGCCAGGCACATGGAGCAGCCCGGCTCACGCCATTCGAAACCGGCCTCGATAAAGATCTTGTCCAGCCCTTCCGCTTCGGCCTGCGCCTTGACCAGGCCGGAGCCCGGCACCACCAGCGCCTGCTTGACGGTGCTGGCGACCTTGCGACCCTTGGCCACCTCAGCGGCGGCGCGCAGGTCTTCGATGCGCGAGTTGGTGCAGGAACCAATGAACACGCGATCGAGCTGGATATCGGTGATCGGCTGGTTGGCGCTCAGGCCCATGTACTTGAGTGCACGAGTGATCGAATCCTTCTTCACCGGGTCAGTTTCGACGGCCGGATCCGGCACGTTCTGGTCGACGGCCAGGACCATCTCCGGCGAGGTGCCCCAGCTGACCTGCGGCTTGATGTCTTCAGCCTTCAACTCGACCACGGTATCGAACACCGCATCGGCGTCGGACACCAGGTTCTGCCACTGCGCCACGGCCTTGTCCCAGTCGCTGCCCTTGGGCGCGAACGGACGATCCTTGACGTAGGCGATGGTCTTTTCGTCCACCGCCACCAGGCCCACACGGGCGCCAGCCTCGATGGACATGTTGCAGATGGTCATGCGCCCTTCCAGAGAAAGGTCGCGAATCGCGCTGCCGGCGAATTCCAGGGCATGGCCGTTGCCGCCGGCGGTGCCGATCTTGCCGATCACGGCCAGCACGATGTCCTTGGCGGTGACGCCGAAAGGCAGCTTGCCTTCGACGCGCACCTGCATGTTCTTCATCTTCTTGGCAACCAGGCACTGGGTAGCGAGCACGTGCTCGACCTCGGAAGTGCCGATGCCGTGGGCCAGCGCGCCGAAGGCGCCATGGGTGGAGGTGTGCGAGTCGCCGCAGACCACGGTCATGCCCGGCAGCGTGGCGCCCTGCTCCGGCCCGACCACGTGAACGATGCCCTGACGCACGTCGTTCATCTTGAATTCGAGGATGCCGAAGTCATCGCAATTCTCGTCCAGAGTCTGCACCTGGATGCGCGATACTTCGTCGGCGATGGCCTCGAGGCCGCCCTGGCGCTCGGCCTTGGTGGTCGGCACGTTGTGGTCCGGGGTGGCGATGTTGGCATCGATGCGCCACGGCTTGCGCCCGGCCAGACGCAGACCTTCGAAGGCCTGCGGCGAGGTCACTTCGTGGAGGATGTGACGGTCGATGTAGATCAACGAGGAACCGTCGTCGCGACGTTTCACTTCGTGCATTTCCCAGAGCTTGTCGTAGAGCGTCTTGCCAGTCATCAGCCTTACCTCATCAGCGCCTTGTGAGCACATCCGGAAACTGCCTGCGTTATCACCGCCCGGCGTCAGAAGTGCACTTTTCTATGCCCGGGCGAAAAGGCCCTTTGGCTTATGGGGTGAAATGCTATGATCGCGGGACGAATAACTCAAATTCATATTTTTCATCCAGAAGATTCCACAAAGGAATCGATCTGAAGCTGCAATCCGCGAGCTGCCAACTGCCGACAAAAGATGCAGCGGCCAGCTTGCCTTGCAGCCTGTCGCCCGGAGCTGCCTCTATGGATCTGGCCAATCTCAACGCCTTTATCGCCATTGCCGAAACCGGCAGTTTTTCTGAAGCCGGCGAGCGCCTGCACCTGACCCAACCGGCCGTGAGCAAGCGTATCGCCGGCCTGGAACAGCAGCTGGGCGTGCGCCTGTTCGATCGCCTCGGTCGCGAGATCGGCCTGACCCAGGCCGGCCGCGCATTGCTGCCGCGCGCCTACCAGATCCTCAACGTGCTGGACGACACGCGCCGGGCGCTGACCAACCTGTCCGGCGAAGTCAGCGGCCGCCTGACGCTCGCCACCAGCCACCATATTGGCTTGCACCGCCTCCCTGCCCTGCTGCGCGCCTTTACCCGCGCCCACCCGCAGGTGGCGCTGGATATCCAGTTTCTCGATTCGGAAGTGGCCTACGAAGAAGTCCTGCACGGTCGCGCCGAGCTGGCGGTGATCACCCTCGCCCCGGAAACCCGCGAGCCGATCCGCGCCGTGGCGGTGTGGGACGACCCGCTGGACTTCGTCGCCGCTCCGGAGCACCCGCTGGCCCGCGCCGAGGCGATCAGCCTGGCCGACGTGGCCCGCCACCCGGCGGTCTTTCCCGGCGGCAACACCTTTACCCACCATATCGTGCAACGCCTGTTCGAAGCAGGCGGTCTAACCCCCAACATCGCCATGAGCACCAACTACCTGGAAACCATCAAGATGATGGTCTCCATCGGCCTGGCCTGGAGCGTGCTACCGCGCACCATGCTCGACGAACAAGTGGCGCGCCTGCCCGTGCCGGGAATCCAGCTCACGCGTCAACTGGGCTACATCCTGCATACCGAGCGCACCCTGTCCAACGCTGCGCGGGCCTTCATGGCCCTGCTGGATGCGCAGCGCGACGATCTTGCATAGCCGGCCGGGCTTTGACTAACGTGGTGTTACCCCTATCGCATAGGCTCTGCATGACAGCATCAGGTGTCCTCCCGCCCAAAGCGCCTCGCAGAAGAAGGACCGGCCATGGCCAGATCCACTGACCTGCCCCCACGCCTGCCGCACATCCCGGCCAAGGATCCTGCCGAGTTCGAGCAGACCTGGCGCGATGCGCCGCGACTGCTGGCGGCGCTCAACGGGGCCCGACTGGGAGCCTGGTACTGGGACATCGACAGTGGCCAGGTCAGCTGGTCGCGCGGCGCCCAGGCCCTGTTTGGCCTGGACCCCGAACGCCCGCTGAGCAGCAGCGTCGAGTACATCGAACTGATCCCCGACGAAGAACGGGGTGCGGTGCTGCGCCAGTTCAACGCCATTCTCGCCGGCAACGACGGAGGCCGCGCGCTGCGCCATCGCATCCGCTGGCCGGACGGCAGCCTGCACTGGCTGGAGATCAGCGGCAGCCTGCAGCGCGAGGCGGACGGTCGAAGGCGCATGTTCGGGGTGATTCGCGACATCACCCAGCAGCAGGTTCGCGCCGATGCCTTGCGCGCCTCCGAGGAGAAGTTCGCCAAGGCCTTTCACTCCAGCCCGGACGCCATCACCATCACCGAGCGCGACACCGCGCGCTACATAGAGGTCAATGAGGGCTTCACCCGCCTCACCGGCTACAGCTCGGCCGAAGTGATCGGGCGCACGGCCTTCGAGCTCAACATCTGGGCCTTCCCCGAGGAGCGCGCAGTGATGCTCGATCACCTGGCCAAGAACGGCCAGGTGCTGCACATGGAAATGCACGGGCAACACCGCAATGGCGATGTGCGCCTGGTGGAGGTTTCGGTTCAGCCGCTGGATCTCAATGGCAGCTCCTGCCTGCTGCTCACCGCCCGCGACATCAGCGAGCTGAAACAGGCGCAGGCTCAGGTCCAGCACCTGGCCTATCACGATGCGCTGACCAACCTGCCCAACCGCGCCATGCTGATCAATCGCCTGACCCAGCAGATCGCGCTACTCAAGCGTCACGACATGCGCAGCGCCCTGCTGTTCATCGACCTGGATCACTTCAAACACATCAACGACTCGCTCGGCCACCCGGTCGGCGATGCGGTACTGCGCCTGGTAACCGCCCGCCTGGAAGCCACCGTGCGCCTCGAAGACACCGTGGCGCGCCTGGGGGGCGACGAGTTCGTGGTGCTGCTCTGCGGCCTGCAGGGCAAGCGCTCGGAAGTCACCCGTCAGGTCCGCCAGGTCGCCGAGAAGCTGCGCCACTTGCTGGCCGAGCCCATGCTGCTGGACGGGCACCATCTGCAGGTCACACCGAGCATCGGCATCGCCCTGATTCCCGACCACGGCGAAACCCCCGCCGACCTGCTCAAGCGCGCCGACATCGCCCTATATCGGGCCAAGGATTCGGGCCGCAATGCCATTCAGCTGTTTCGCAGCACCATGCAGGACGCCGTCAGCGCCCGCCTGCGTCTGGAGAACGACCTGCGCCTGGCACTGGCCCGCGGCGAGTTCGAACTGCATTTCCAGCCCCAGGTCGATGCCCGCGACGGCCAGGTGGTCGGCGCCGAAGCCCTGCTGCGCTGGCAACACCCTCAGCACGGTCCGCAGTCGCCGGCGCAGTTCATTCAGGTGTTGGAAGAAAGCGGGCTGATCATCGAGGTTGGTGGCTGGGTGCTGACCGAAGCCTGTCACCTCTGCGCCCGCCTGCTGGCCGACAAGCTGATCGACGCCGAGCGCTTCAGCCTGTGCGTCAACATCAGTCCCAGGCAGTTCCGCCAGCACGATTTCGTCGAGCGCGTGGCCGGCTGCCTGCGTACCAGCCAGCTGCCCCACGCCATGCTCAAACTGGAAATCACCGAAGGCATCGTGATCCAGAACATCGACGACACCGTCGGCAAGATGCTGCGCCTGAAGAAACACGGGGTCAGCTTCGCCATGGACGATTTCGGCACCGGCTACAGCTCGCTGACCTACCTCAAGCGCCTGCCGGTGGACATGCTGAAAATCGATCAGTCGTTCGTGCGCGATGCCACCAGCGACCCCAACGACGCCGGCATCATTCGCGCCATCGTCGCCATGGCGCGCAGCCTGGGCCTGGGGCTGATCGCCGAGGGCGTCGAGCAGCAGGAACAGCTGGACTTCCTGCAAGCGCAGGACTGTCACCTGTATCAGGGCTACCTGTTCAGCAAGCCGGTGCCGGAGGACGCCTTCCGCGCCCTGCTCGACCAACATCGCAGCTGAGCCGGCCGCAGGACCGGCAGCTTCGCTTCATCCTTGGTAAAAACGCAGAAGGCGCCCCGCGGGGCGCCTTCTTTTTCGGCATCGACCGGACTCAGTTTTCCAGCGCCGGACGCTGCTCACCGATCGGTATGCGCTTGGGCTTGGCCTCTTCCGGGACGATACGTTCCAGCTCGATATTGAGCAGGCCGTTGACCAGATCGGCACCTTTGACCTCGATATGGTCGGCCAGGCGGAAGGACAGCTTGAAGGCGCGCTGGGCAATGCCCTGGTGCAGGTAGCTGACGCTCTCGGCGCTGCGGTCACGCTTGTTGCCGACCACGCTCAACACGCCACGCTCGACCTGCAGCTCCAGGTCCTCCTCCTGGAAACCGGCTGCCGCGACCACGATGCGGTAGTGGTCCTCGCCGTGCTTCTCGACGTTGTAGGGAGGATAGGAACTGCCAGCGTCGTTGCTGCGCAGCGCGGACTCGAACAGGTCGTTGAAACGGTCGAAACCGACGGACTGGCGGAACAGGGGGGCCAGGGACAGTACGTTGCTCATGAGTATTCTCCTGAAAATTTCAGCAAGGGTCATATCGCGGAACCCGACTTCGGCATCCCGCATTCCCTTAACTGAGGTCAGGTGGAGAATTTTCAAGCGCCTGAAAAATTCGTTTACAGGTCAGGCTCGCCAGCCTCGGCGATAGGGTTTTGCGAACGCCTAGGCCGTGCGCCCCACTACCCGTGCGGATTGATCGCCCCGCACACGACGCGTCCTATGCAGGCGCCGCTACCGCCCCGAGCAGCCTGTCGATGCGCTCGCAATCCTGCTCGCGGCGAACCTCGGCAAACAACGTCACGGCCTCTGGATAGGTGCGCGTAAGCATCGCCAGCCACTGCTTCAGGCGCCCCGGCGCATAACGCGGTGCCAGCTTGCGCCGCGCCTGCCGCCAGAAGTCCTGCAGCAGCGGCTGCAGTTCCTCCCAACTCATTTCCTGCGGCTGTTCACCCGCCCTGACCGCTGCGATCTGTCGCGCCAGGCCTGGGCGCGAGACCAGCCCGCGCCCGAGCATGATGTCGTCCACGCCGCTGATCTCGCGGCAACGACGCCAGTCCTGCAGCGTCCACACCTCGCCATTGGCGAACACCGGCACGGCCACCACCTCCTGCACCCGCGCCACCCACTCCCAGTGCGCCGGCGGCTTGTACCCTTCGACCTTGGTACGCGCATGCACCACGATCTGGCTCGCGCCGCCTTCGGCGAGCGCCCGCGCACAGTCCAGCGCGACGCTCTTGTCCTCGAAGCCCAGGCGCATCTTGGCCGTTACCGGAATCTCGGCCGGCACGGTGCGCCGCACCTCGCGCACGATCGCGTGCAGCAGCTCCGGCTCCTTGAGCAGCACGGCGCCGCCGCGCGACTTGTTCACCGTCTTGGCCGGACAGCCGAAGTTGAGGTCGATCACCGGCGCGCCCAGGTCACAGGCAAAGGCGGCGTTGTCGGCCAGACACTGCGGGTCGGAGCCGAGGAACTGCACACGCATCGGCGTACCGGCCTGGGTGCGTGAGCCGTTGAGCAGCTCGGGGGCGAGCTTGTGGTAGGTGGCCGCGGGCAACAGTCGCTCGCTCACGCGAATGAACTCGGTGACGCACCAGTCGATACCGCCGATGCGGGTCAGTACGTCGCGCAGGATCTCGTCGACCAGCCCCTCCATGGGTGCCAGGGCGATTTGCATGGAGTCGTCCGAAAAAATGGGGCGCACAGTTTAAGGGGTCGCCGGGCATACGCAAGATGATCCACACTGCTGGGGCCACCAACGGAGGACATCCATGCTTCGCATCATGCTCATGGTTTTCGGCCTGCTCGCCAGCGGCGCCCTGGCCGCCGATCCCCTGCCGCGCGGCGTCGAACACATGCCCGCCGACGCCGCGAGCGATGCCCCGGCGCGCCTGATCTTCAGCCGCGACAGCAACGCGCCCAACGCCTGCGACGTCGAGCTCTACGTCAACCAGCAGGTGGTCGCCACGCTGGGGCCGGGAGAGCGCACCAGCCTCGACCTGCCCAGCGGCGAACTGAGCCTCGCGGTAGCCCTGTCGCCAAGCGGCTATTGCGGCGGCCGCGGCCCTGACGCCATGCAATCGATCCTGCTGCGCCCCGGCGAAACCAGGCAGTTCGCGATCATGGTGGAACCTGAGCAGGTCTTTCTCGCGCCACTGCTGAACTGACCGGCACTACAGCTCCAGCGGATAGGGTTGCAGCAGCGCCTTGCCGTAGCCGTCGACGAACTCCGCGGGCATGCGCTTTGGCCGGCCACTGGAGAGCTCGATACAGACGAAGGTGGTCTTGGCCCGCAACAGCGTCACCGCATCCTCGGGACGCAGCAGCTGAAAGCGCCGGTCCATCTTCAACCGCTGGTCGGATTCGACGATCCAGGTCGCCATTTGCAGATGCTGCCCTTCGTAGGCGCTGGCCAGGTAATCGATCTCATGCCGGACCACGGCCATGGCGCGATCCAGGCGGCGGTATTCCACCAGATCCAGCCCGAGAAACTGCGAATGACGCCAGGCACAGCGCTCCAGCCAACTGACGTATACCGCATTGTTGGCATGGCCGAGACCGTCGATGTCCTCGGCGGACACCTGGATGTCGATGACGAAGGGGCTGGGAAGATCCCAGTTCATGGCTTTACCTCCGGGCTTGCAGCCAGCGCGGGATATGCGTGGCGAGCTGGGTGATCGGTCGCAGGCGCAGCGGCGGCCACGCCCTCGAAGCCCCGCATGATACGCCGCTGCCCAGCCAGGTGCAGCGCCATGCTTTCATCGCACCGTGCCATCACGCCATAATGCGGCGAACTCGCCTGCCAGCACGAGAACCGAGCAATTGACTGCCACCCTGCGCCTCCTGTTGCTGATGCTGCTGCCAGTCCTGGCCTGGGCTGAGAGCCTGCCCCTGCCGATCGGCCAGACGCCCGTGCTGCCAGGCCCCTACATGCAGGTCTGGCAAGATCCGCAGGGCCAGGCGGATTTTGCCCAGGTCAGCGCCCTGCCCGACTCGGCATGGCGCGACGTGGGCCGGCGCGATGCCAGCTTCGGCTATGGCGGCAGCGCCTACTGGCTGCGCCTTGACCTGCACAACCCTCACTCCCGCTCGTTCGGCTGGGTGCTGCTGATCGGCAACCCGCTGCTCGACCAGCTCGACGCCTACGGACTGGACGGCGAGCGCGTATACCGCGCCGGCGATCAGCGCCCCTTCGACTGGCGCTGGGTGGAGCACCGCCAGTTGGTGCTACCGCTGAACCTGGAAACGGGAGAGACGCGGCGCATCTGGCTGCGCATGCAGACCGACGGCTCGGCCAACCTCAGCGCCAGCCTGATGACACGCGAGGCGTTCGACCATCAGGAGCAACGCAGCCTGCTGCTGCAGGGCCTGTTCTTCGGTGCGCTGCTGGCGATGTTCGTCTACAACCTGAGCATCTTCTGCATCACCCGCGACCGCAATTACCTCTGGTACAGCCTGTTCGTCGCCGGTTTCAGCCTCTATCAGTTCATCCAGCTCGGCTTCGCCCTGCAGTGGCTGTGGCCCAACGCCATGGCCTGGCATCAACTGAGCTTTCCGCTCAGCTCGGCCCTGGCCACCCTGTTCGGCATCCACTTCACCCAAGGCGCGCTGGAGCTGGACAAGGCGCCGGCGCCTTACCGCTGGGTCGTGCAATCGCTCAAGGCCTGCACCTGGCTGGTCGTGGCCATGGCCCTGTTCGGCCCCTATACGCCGGCATTGTTCGGCAGCTTCATCCTGCTGGTGGCCTGCGCCGTGGCCGCCTTCCTGATCACCCTGCTGCGCTGGCGCGCCGGCTTTGCGGCTGCGCGCCTGTTCGCCCTCGGCTGGTTCGTGCTGATAGCCGCAAGCCTGGCCAGCATCCTCAGCGGCACCGGTCTGCTGCCTTATTCGCTGCTGACCCTGCATGCCCAGCAGATCGGCGGGCTGATCGAGATGACGGTCTTCTCCATCGCCCTGGCCGCTCGCATCCGCCATATCCAGGAAGCCAAGCGCCAGGCCCAGACTCAGCTGATCGCCCAGGAGCGTCATCTGCGCGCCGAACAGGCCAGGCACCTGGAACTGCAGACGCAGATCAGCGAAAGCCTGGAGCAACGCGTGCAGGAGCGCACCGCCACGCTGCAGGAAACCCTGCACCAACTGTCCAACGCCAACCTGCGCCTGGCAGAACTCAATCGCCGTGACGGCCTGACCGGCCTGTTCAACCGCCAGACCCTCAGCGAAGAGCTGACCCGGGCCTGTGCCCGCGCCGAACGCGGCAAGCAGTCAGTGGCCATCCTGATGCTGGATCTGGACCATTTCAAACAGGTCAACGACCGCTATGGCCACCTCGCCGGGGATGCCTGCCTGCGCCATGCGGCGCAACGCATCCAGCAGCGCCTGCGCAGCAGCGATCTGCTGGCCCGCTTCGGCGGCGAGGAGTTCGTCGCCCTGCTCGACAACACCAGCCTGGACGGCGCGCTCGATCTGGCCGAGCAATTGCGCGACGACCTGGCCCGGCATCCCTGCCCCTACCAGCAGCATTCGATACCGCTGAGCCTGAGCATCGGCCTGCACGCCGGCGTACCGCATGACCCGAGCTGCGGCGAGCACTGGCTCGACCTGGCCGATCGCGCGCTGTATCGCGCCAAGGCAGGCGGCCGCAACCAGGTCGTCAGCTACGAAGCCAAGGCCTTCGACGGCGCCTGACGCACCTCGCCGAGCAGCCCCAGCACCGCCTGCAGAAGCAGCGGATCGCCCAGCACCCGATGATGCCCGCCGGCCGGCAAGCGCAGCAACTGGCTGTCGAACCAGGCGCCGTGAATCAGCTCAGCTTCGCTCACGGGCACCACCTGATCATCCTCGGCATGCACGACCAGCCCAGGCAGCTCCAGTTGATAGCGCTGCACGTCGAGATGCGCCGCCGGAATGCCAGCAGTCCTCTCCACCTGGCGCACGAAATGCGAACGTGCCACCGCCGGCAGCCCCATGAAGCGGGCGAAGCCGCGCAACACGGTAAGTATCCGGCTTGGCGCGGAGATGCTCACCAGCGCCTCGGTACGCAGCCCCATCTGCGTTGCCAACAGCGCGCTGGCACCGCCCATGGAATGACCGATCACGGCCTTCAGCGGCGGCAGCTCGCTGGCGGCTTCGAGCAATGCCCGTGCGAACAGCGCCAGGTTGGCCTCGCGACCAGGCGAACGTCCATGGGCCGGGGCGTCCAGCGCCACGACCCCGTAGCCGGCATCGACCAGACCACGAATCAAGTAGGCGAACTGGGTCGGCCGCCCTTCCCAGCCATGCATCAGCAGCACGGTTGGGCCGCTGCCCCAGCGCAGCGCGGAGAGACCGAAGCGCAGCGTGATGCGCTCGGCACTGGTCAGCAGCGGCAGCTCCCAGTCCCGCGGAGGCAGATTGCGCGGCGTCATGAAACGCTCGCGCAGACGACTGGCGACCATTTGCGGAGCTACTCTGCCCAGGGTTGCATTGACGCCACGTACCCATGTCATCTGGTTCATCACCTTCTCCTTCGAGCCTGATTCACACCACTGCCGACTTGGCAGCACGCAACACGCGGTCGGACAGCTCGCCGGGGCCCAGCGCCCGGGCCAGAGCCAGACCACCCACCATCAGCGCCAGGTCAGCCAGCGCCGCATTCGCCTCTTCCGGCGCACTGCTCATCTGCGCCACCATCAATTCAATGTGTTCGGCCAGGGCCTGACGAAAGCCGTCCGGCTTGCGCGCGATTTCCGCCAGCGAACTGGGCAGCGGGCAACAGGCTTCAGGCGTGTCGCGATGCCGACGCGACAGGTAGAACGCCGCCATCAGGGCCCTGCGGTCCACGCCGGCGAGTTTCGGATCGACCGCTGCCACCCCCTCGCGCCGTGCGCTGAGCAACTGACGGAAGGCCTCGAGCATCAGGGCGTCCTTGCTGGGGAAATGGGCGTAGAAGCCCCCCACCGTCAGCCCTGCTGCGGCCATCACCTCCGCGACCGCGGGATCGCTGGGGCCGCGCTCTGCAAGCACGCGCTGCGCAGCAGCGAGAATGCGTTTGCGGGTTTGAATCTTGCCGTCGCTCATGGCCAAGTCCTTTCATATGATGAACACAATATTACGACCGTCATATTAATTTGCAAGTTGCCGCAGCGACCGTTGGTCCGCCGGCAACGCGACGGCGCACAGACCCGAGAAAGAGAAGGCAGAAACAAAAAGGGGCCGCCTCTGAAGAGGCAGCCCCTGGGTTCCGCAAATGCGGCAAGAAAATTGGCGTCCCCTAGGGGACTCGAACCCCTGTTACCGCCGTGAAAGGGCGGTGTCCTAGGCCACTAGACGAAGGGGACGAAACCTTCGAACGACAAGGCCAGCACTAGGCTGGCCTTGAGTGTGATTGGTGGAGCTAAACGGGATCGAACCGTTGACCTCTTGCATGCCATGCAAGCGCTCTCCCAGCTGAGCTATAGCCCCGAAACCTTGCGGTCGGCTCGCAGCGCCTGCGCGCTGCGACTGGAAAGTGGCGTCCCCTAGGGGACTCGAACCCCTGTTACCGCCGTGAAAGGGCGGTGTCCTAGGCCACTAGACGAAGGGGACATAACCTTCGAAGAACAAGGCCAGCACTAAGCTGGCCTTGTCAGTGTTTGGTGGAGCTAAACGGGATCGAACCGTTGACCTCTTGCATGCCATGCAAGCGCTCTCCCAGCTGAGCTATAGCCCCGAAACCTTTCGGTCTGGCTACAGTGCCTGAGCACTGCGGCTGGAATAAGTGGCGTCCCCTAGGGGACTCGAACCCCTGTTACCGCCGTGAAAGGGCGGTGTCCTAGGCCACTAGACGAAGGGGACGCAAGACCCTGATCGTGAATCGACTCACATCGATTCTGGCACTCCCGAAGGAGTCGAGATTGGTGGAGCTAAACGGGATCGAACCGTTGACCTCTTGCATGCCATGCAAGCGCTCTCCCAGCTGAGCTATAGCCCCATCTCGAGGACGGGGCGCATGTTAAGAGCGCCCCGATTGGCTGTCAACAACATTTTTCCTGCTAGCCAAAAGTTTTTGCCACTAGAACAATTACTTAGGGTCGTACGGCACCCGTAGGGTGCGCCGCGCGCACCACGGCAATTAAGATACCCCGGTGCGCGTGGCGCACCCTACGTCAGGCGATGCTCGCCAGCAGCTTCTCCCACTCCTTGGTCTCTTTCTTCGAGGTGCCGCCGAGCAGCTCCAGCGCCTGGCGCAGGCGGAAGCGGGTCAGATCCGGGCCGAGGATTTCCATGGCATCGAGCACCGACACCGAGCTGGCCTGGCCAGTGATGGCCGCGAACATCAGCGGCATGGCGTCACGCAGCTTCAGTTCCAGGTGCTCGACCACCGCCTGGATGCAGCCGGTGATGCGCTCCTTTTCCCACTGGCGCAGCGACTCGAGCTTCCACAGGATCAGCTGCATCAGCTGGCGCACCTGGTCGGGCGACAGCTTCTTGTGCTCGAACAGCTTGGCGTCCAGGTTCAGCGCGCCGGAGAAGAAGAAGCCGGCCAGCGGTGCGATCTGGCTGAAGGTTTCCACCCTGCCCTGCACGTGCGGCGCGATCTTCATCAGGTACTCGGGGTTGAGCGCCCATTTCTGCACTTCCGCGGCGAAGGTTTCCACCGGCAGCTCGCGCAGCCACTGGCCGTTGAGCCAGGACAGCTTCTCCAGATCGAAGATCGGCCCGCCCAGCGACACGCGGTTGATGTCGAAGTGCTCGATCATCTCGTTCAGGGAGAATTTCTCGCGCTCGTCCGGCATCGACCAGCCCATGCGGCCGAGGTAGTTGAGCATGGCCTGCGGCAGGTAGCCCATGCGCTCGTAGAAAGTGATGCTGGTGGGGTTCTTGCGCTTGGACAGCTTGCTCTTGTCCGGATTGCGCAGCAGCGGCATATAGCACAGCGCCGGCTGTTCCCAGCCGAAGTACTCGTACAGCTTGATCAGCTTGGGCGCCGACGGCAGCCATTCCTCGCCGCGCAGTACATGGGTGATGCCCATCAGGTGGTCATCGACCACGTTGGCCAGGAAGTAGGTCGGTAGGCCATCGGCCTTCATCAGCACCTGCATGTCCATGCGATCCCAGGGGATCTCGACATCGCCACGCAGCATGTCCGGCACCACGCAGACGCCTTCGCTCGGCACCTTCATGCGCACCACGTGCGACTCGCCTGCGGCGATGCGGCGCTGCGCCTCGGCCGGGTCGAGGTGCATGCAGTGGCCGTCGTAACGCGGGGTTTCCTTGTTGGCCATCTGCTGCGCACGCACTTCGTCGAGGCGCTCGGCGGAGCAGAAGCACGGGAAGGCATGGCCCTTGGCGACCAGTTCGTCCGAATACTGCTTGTAGATCTCGCCGCGCTCGCTCTGCCGATACGGGCCATGCGGGCCGCCAACATCCGGGCCTTCGTCCCATTCAATGCCCAGCCAGCGCAGGGCGTCGAAGATCTGCTGCTCGGACTCGCGGGTCGAACGCAGCTGGTCGGTGTCTTCGATACGCAGGATGAACTGACCGCCGTGCTGGCGAGCGAAGCACAGGTTGAACAGTGCGATGTAGGCAGTGCCGACATGGGGATCGCCAGTCGGCGAAGGCGCGATACGGGTACGGACGGTGGTCATGAATGCTCTCGGAAGGAAGACACGAGGTTTTGAATCAAGCGGGCGATGTTAGCAGGCCGGCGCCCCCCGGCTCCAGCAGGCCGCCCCGGGTGATGGGCAAGCTGGCGATGAGAAAGTCGAGGAAGGTCTTGACCTTCATCGCCTGGAAGCGCCGCGATGGGTAGATGGCATAGACCTCCCCCACCGGCAGGCGCGCCTCGGGCAGCAGCTCGACCAGGCGCCCACTGCGCACCGCCTCCTCGCTGATCATTACCGGCAGCCCGGAGATACCCGCACCGGCCAGGGTCGCCTCGCGGGCGAAGGTGATGTTGTTGCAGGTCATCACCCGCTGGCAGGGCAGATGCTCGCCCAGCAGCGGCCAGTAGCGTGGGGCATCGTGCTGCAGGAGGATCGCCCGATGCCCCTCCAGCTCGGCGACGCTGCGCGGCGTACCGTGCGCCGCCAGGTAAGCAGGACTGGCGCACAGACGCCGGCCACTTTCGAACAACTTGCGCGCGATCAGCGTGGAATCCTGCGGCTGGCCGACCTGGATGGCGATGTCCACGCCCTCTTCCAGCGGGTCCACCGAGCGCGAGGTCAGCTCCACTTCGGCGTCGATCTGCGGGTACTGGCGCATGAACTCACCCAGCACTCGCCCGAGAAAAAGCTGGCCGAACTCGATGGGTGAGGTGATGCGCAACAGCCCCGACGGCTCGCGCTGCAGCTGCATCACCGCCTGCTCGGCCTCGGCGAAGTCGAGCATGATCTGCCGACAGCGCTCGTAGTAGGCCTGCCCCACCTCGGTGAGGCGCAACTTGCGCGTCGTCCGGTTGAGCAGGCGCACACCCAGACGCTCTTCGAGCAGCGCGATACGTCGGCTTACCGTGGATTTCTGCATGCCCAGGCTGGTCGCAGCCTGGGTGAAACTGTGGCACTCCACCACTCGGGTAAAGATCAGCGCATCGTCCAGCCCCATCATTGTTCCCCATAAGCAACAAAGCATGCCAAGTCTAGCGCCTACTAGCGAAAAGGGAACACTGTTAAATTTGCTTACATTTTCCCGAGCACACCCGAGCCGCAAGCATGCCCGCCAAACTGCAACGCCGTCTTCTCGTCTTCCTGATCCTGCTGGCGCTGATCGTCGGCGCCCTGTTCACCCAGTGGCTGCTGGTCGGCCGTTACCACGAGAGCACCGACAACGCCTACGTACAGGGCGAGATCACCCGCGTCTCCAGCCAGTTGAATGCGCGCATCGACAAGGTGCTGGTGCGCGACAACCAGCACGTGGAGGCTGGTCAGTTGCTGGCGGTACTTGAGGATGCCGACTTCCGCCTGGCTCGCCAGCGCGCCCTCGCCGCCTTGCAAACCCACCAGGCCGAACGCGCTCAGGCGCAGAGCAAGCTCGACCAGCAGGCCAGCCTGATCGCGGCCAGCCAGGCCGACGTTGCCGCCAGCCAGGCCACGCTCGAACGTGCCAAGCTCGATCTCGGCCGCGCCCAGACCCTGCGCAAGCCGGGTTACGTCTCCGAAGAACGCGTCACCACCCTGGCCGCCGACAACCGCGTGGCCCGCTCGCAAGTGGCCAAGGCCCAGGCCGATCTGCAGGCTCAGCGCCAGCAGGTCGCCAGTCTGGAAGCCGAGCTCAAGCGCCTGGACGCGCTGATCCTGTCCGCTCAGGCCGACCTGGAGCAGGCCGACCTCAATCTCTCGCGCACGCAGATTCACGCGCCGATCAGCGGCATGGTCGGCCAGCGCTCGGCGCGTGAAGGCCAGGTGGTGCAAAGCGGCGCCTACCTGCTGTCGCTGGTACCGGATCAGGCCATCTGGATCCAGGCCAACTTCAAGGAAACCCAGATCGGCCGCATGCATCCGGGGCAGACGGCCGAGTTGCTGTTCGACAGCTATCCCGACACGCCCATCGAAGGCCGCATCGACAGCCTGTTCGCCGCCTCCGGCGCGCAATTCAGCCTGCTGCCGCCAGACAACGCCACCGGCAACTTCACCAAGGTGGTGCAGCGCATCCCGGTGAAACTGACCTTTGCTGCCGACAATCCGCTGCGTGGACTGATCCGCCCCGGCATGTCGGTGGAAGTCACGGTCGATCTGCGCAGCGACGACAGCCATGGCGGGTGATGCGCTGATCCGCCCCACGGCGGAACCCAGGCGCCGCGACTGGATTGCGGTGATGAGCGCCATGCTCGGCGCCTTCATGGCAGTACTGGATATCCAGATCACCAACTCGTCGCTCAAGGACATCCAGGGTGCGCTGTCCGCCACCCTGGCAGAGGGTTCGTGGATTTCCACCTCCTACCTGGTGGCCGAGATCATCATGATCCCGCTGACCGCCTGGCTGGTGCAGCTGCTCTCGGCGCGGCGCCTGGCGGTGTGGGTGTCGGTGGGCTTTCTGATCGCCTCGCTGCTCTGCTCCCTGGCCTGGAGCCTGGAGAGCATGATCGTCTTCCGCGCCCTGCAGGGCTTCACCGGCGGCGCGCTGATCCCGCTGGCGTTCACCATGACGCTGATCAAGCTGCCCGAGCACCACCGCGCCAAGGGCATGGCCCTGTTCGCCATCACCGCCACCTTCGCCCCCTCCATCGGCCCGACGCTCGGCGGCTGGCTGACGGAGAACTGGGGCTGGGAATACATCTTCTACATCAACGTGCCGCCCGGCCTGATCATGATCGCCGGGCTGCTTTACGGCCTGGAGAAGAAGGCGCCGCACTGGGAGCTGCTGAAGACCACCGACTACGCCGGCATCATCACCCTCGGCCTGGGCCTGGGCTGCTTGCAGGTGTTTCTCGAGGAAGGCCATCGCAAGGACTGGCTGGAGTCGCACCTGATCGTCGGCCTCGGCAGCGTGGCGCTGATCAGCCTGATCCTGTTCGTCATCCTGCAGCTCTCGCGGCCCAACCCGCTGATCAACCTGGGCGTACTGCGCGAGCGCAATTTCGGCCTGGCCAGTATTTCCAGCCTGGGGCTAGGTGTCGGTCTGTACGGCTCGATCTATGTGCTGCCGCTGTACCTGGCGCAGATCCAGGGCTACAACGCCATGCAGATCGGTGAAGTGATCATGTGGATGGGTGTGCCGCAGCTGTTCCTGATTCCGCTGGTGCCCAGGCTGATGAAGGTCATCTCGCCGAAATGGCTGTGCGCTCTGGGTTTCGCCCTGTTCGGCGCGGCGAGCTTCTTCTCCGGCGTGCTCAACCCGGACTTCGCCGGCGAGCAGTTCCAGCACATCCAGATCATCCGCGCACTTGGCCAGCCGCTGGTGATGGTGACAGTATCGCTGATCGCCACCGTCTACATCCTGCCGCAGGATGCCGGCTCGGCGTCCAGCCTGTTCAACATCCTGCGCAACCTGGGTGGCGCCATCGGCATCGCCCTGCTCGCCACCCTCCTCGATGGTCGCGCCAAGGTCTATTTCGACTACCTGCGCGAATCCGTCGTGCCGACCAACCCGCAGGTCGAGGAGCGGCTGCAGCTGCTGACGCAGACATTGGGCAGCGAGCAGGCGGCCTTGGCCAGGCTCAGTCAGATCGTCCATGAGCAGGCGACCATCATGGCCTACAACGATGCCTTCCACTTCATCGGCATCGCCCTGGGCGTGAGCATGCTGGCGATCCTGCTGACGCGAAAGCTGCCGCAGAACATGGCCAGTGGTGGCGCGGCGCATTGACACCGCTCGAATGTAGGAGCCTGCTTGAAGGCGATCGAGTCCGGGCAGATCGCCCGCAAGCGGGCTCCTACGAAGCCACAAGCAGGATGTAGCCGGACGGCCGGCGCTACACCTGCAACAAGCGATCGCGCAGTTTCTGGATCTCGTCACGCAACTGCGCCGCGGCCTCGAACTCCAGATCGCGCGCCAGGGCGTACATCTTCTCTTCCAGCTGACGAATGCGCTTGGTGATCTCGCTCGGCGAGCGCAGCTCGCTCTCGTAACGCGCGCTCTCCTCCGCCGCCTTGGCCATGCCCTTGCGCTTGTTGCTGCGCGCGCCCGGCACCACGGCGCCTTCGAGGATGTCCTTGACGTCCTTCTGCACACCCTTGGGCACGATGCCGTTGGCCTCGTTGAAGGCGATCTGCTTGGCGCGGCGCCGCTCGGTCTCGCCAATGGCGCGCTGCATCGAGCCGGTCATGTTGTCGGCGTACAGAATCGCTCGGCCGTTGAGGTTACGCGCCGCACGACCGATGGTCTGGATCAGCGAACGCTCGCTGCGCAGGAAGCCCTCCTTGTCCGCATCGAGTATCGCCACCAGCGACACTTCAGGCATGTCCAGGCCCTCGCGCAGCAGGTTGATGCCCACCAGCACGTCGAACGTGCCCAGGCGCAGATCGCGGATGATCTCCACCCGCTCAACCGTGTCGATATCCGAGTGCAGGTAACGCACCTTGACGTCGTGGTCGCCCAGGTAGTCGGTCAGGTCTTCGGCCATGCGCTTGGTCAGGGTGGTGACCAGCACGCGATCCCCTGCCGCCACACGCAGACGAATTTCCGACAGCAGGTCGTCGACCTGAGTGCGCGCCGGTCGCACCTCCACTGCCGGGTCGACCAGACCGGTGGGGCGCACCACCTGCTCGATCACGCGCCCGGCATGCTCGGCCTCGTAAGGCCCCGGCGTGGCGGAGACGAAGATGGTCTGTGGGCTGGCGGCCTCCCATTCCTCGAAACGCATCGGCCGGTTGTCCAGCGCAGAGGGCAGACGGAAGCCGTATTCGACCAGGGTTTCCTTGCGCGAACGGTCGCCCTTGTACATGGCGCCGACCTGTGGCACCGAAACGTGGGATTCGTCGATCACCAGCAGCGCATCGTCCGGCAGGTAGTCGTACAGCGTCGGTGGCGGCGCACCGGCCGGACGCCCCGACAGGTAGCGTGAGTAGTTCTCGATGCCGTTGCAGTAGCCCAGTTCGAGGATCATCTCCAGGTCGAAGCGCGTGCGCTGCTCAAGGCGCTGCGCCTCCACCAGCTTGTTCGCCCCGCGCAGGTACTCCAGGCGCTGCTGCAACTCCACCTTGATCTGCTCCACCGCCTCCAGCAGGGTCTCGCGCGGGGTGACGTAGTGGCTCTTGGGGTAGAAGGTGAAGCGCGGCAGCTTCTGGATCACCTCGCCGGTCAGCGGATCGAAGGCGCTGATGCTCTCCACCTCGTCGTCGAACAGCTCGACGCGAATGGCCTCCAGATCCGATTCCGCCGGAAAGATATCGATCACGTCGCCGCGCACGCGGAAGGTGGCGCGGGCGAAATCCATGTCGTTGCGCGTGTACTGCAGCTCGGCCAGGCGGCGCAGCAACGCGCGCTGGTCCATCTTGTCGCCACGGTCGAGGTGCAGCACCATTTTCAGGTACTCCTCGGGGCTGCCCAGGCCGTAGATCGACGACACGGTGCAGACCACGATGACGTCCTTGCGCTCGATCAGCGCCTTGGTCGCCGACAGGCGCATCTGCTCGATATGGTCGTTGATCGAGGCATCCTTCTCGATGAAGGTGTCCGACGACGGCACATAGGCTTCCGGCTGGTAGTAGTCGTAATAGGAGACGAAATACTCCACCGCGTTGTTCGGGAAGAACGCCTTGAACTCGCCGTAGAGCTGCGCGGCCAGGGTCTTGTTCGGCGCCAGCACCAGGGTTGGCCGCTGCACCTGGGCAATCACGTTGGCCACGGAAAAGGTCTTGCCCGAGCCGGTCACGCCCAGCAGGGTCTGGTGCGAAAGCCCGGCTTCCAGCCCCTCGATCATCTGCCGGATCGCCTCGGGCTGATCGCCGGCCGGTTTGAAGCGGGTCACCAACTGAAATTCGGACATGCAGCACCTCGACAAATGGCTGTGACGCATCCCTTCGGACTGCGTCAAAAGCCATGAATTGCAGGGCGATCTGGCGATAGGTCCAAGTAGAGTCGAATTACCTGGCAAAAGGCCTTAATTCAGGGCTTTGCGCTGTCGCCCCCTGAGTTCAGGGTCGTTATACTAACGCCCCGTTTACGCGCCCCCTAGCGCTTTGTTTACGCGGGGCGTCTGGCCACCCACCCCTCACTCGAGCTGCCGCACCCATCATGAGTCTCTTCTCTGCCGTCGAAATGGCTCCGCGCGATCCCATCCTGGGCCTCAACGAAGCATTCAACGCGGACACCCGCACCACCAAGGTCAACCTTGGCGTGGGCGTCTACTACAACGAGGAGGGGCGAATTCCGCTGCTGCGCGCCGTCGCAGAAGCCGAAAAGGCTCGCATCGAGGCCCATGCTCCGCGTGGCTACCTGCCGATCGAGGGCATCGCCGCCTACGACAAGGCCGTGCAGGAACTGCTGTTCGGCAAGGGCGCAGCCCTGATCGAAGCCGGCCGCGTGATCACCACCCAGGCCCTGGGCGGTACCGGCGCACTGAAGATCGGCGCCGACTTCCTCAAGCGCCTGCTGCCGGACGCCACCGTGGCCATCAGCGACCCGAGCTGGGAAAACCACCGCGCCCTGTTCGAATCCGCCGGTTTCCCGGTGCAGAACTACCGCTACTACGATCCGTTCAGCAATGGCGTGAACCGTGGCGGCATGCTCGAAGACCTGCGCAACCTGCCGGCCCGCTCCATCGTTGTGCTGCATGCCTGCTGCCACAACCCCACCGGCGTCGACCTGCAGCTGGATGACTGGAAAGCCGTACTGGACGTGCTGCGCGAGCGCGAGCACGTGCCCTTCCTCGACATCGCCTACCAGGGCTTTGGCGACGGCATCGAGCAAGACGCCGAAGCCGTACGCCTGTTCGCCGAGTCAGGCCTGGAATTCTTCGTCTCCAGCTCCTTCTCCAAGTCGTTCTCGCTGTATGGCGAACGCGTCGGCGCCCTGTCGCTGGTCACCAGCAGCCGCGAAGAGTCGACCCGCGTGCTCTCGCAGCTCAAGCGCGTGATCCGCACCAACTACTCCAACCCGCCGACCCACGGCGCCACCGTGGTCGCCAGCGTGCTCAACAGCTCCGAGCTGCGCGCCATGTGGGAAGCCGAGCTGGGCGAGATGCGCGAGCGTATTCGCAGTATGCGCCTGGCCATGGTCGAGCAGCTGGCGGCCCTGGGCGCCAAGCGCGACTTCGGCTTCGTCGCCGAGCAGCGCGGCATGTTCTCCTACTCCGGCCTCACCGTTGAGCAGGTCGAGCGCCTCAAGGAAGAGTTCGGCATCTACGCCGTCGGCACCGGCCGCATCTGCGTCGCCGCGCTGAACAACGGCAACCTGGACAGCGTCACTCGCGCGATCCACGCCGTTCTTTAAGTTTCAGCGAAACCCAAGAAAACGCCGGCTCATAGCCGGCGTTTTTGTATGAGCAACTATTAAGTGGATAGTCCAAGCATAGGCCGGGGATGTCTACCGGAGCGGGGTAGTCCAGTCGGGGCTCAAGAATGCCTAACCACCAAGGGTCGATGCACTCGGTGCGCACAACGCACCCTGCACACGAAAGTCCCAGCGGAGTGTTGACTTCTCTTTTTTAATCAGTAACATACGCGCCGTTGTTCCGCGATAGCTCAGTCGGTAGAGCAAATGACTGTTAATCATTGGGTCCCTGGTTCGAGTCCAGGTCGCGGAGCCAAATTCCAGAACCCAGCCTAGCGCTGGGTTTTTTATTGCCTGCGGATTCTAACCAGGAATCCTGCCCCCAGCTCATGCCCTTCCCACCGATCTGGAGCCGTGTCCCGAAGCAAATAGCGATAGCATCGGATCACGTGTAATCCCTGGTTTTCACCCCAGCTTGACCTCCCCAAGAGATCTGAAAAATCGTAATAACTCGTGCAACTATTCCCAAAACGAAAAAGGCCGGTCAAAGACCGGCCTCAATAGCAACACCACTTGGTGTCAGTTCACACTCAACTTGTCGCGGTTCTTCTCCAGAGTTGCCGGGCCAATTCCCTTGACTTCGAGCAGCTCGTCAACCGAAGCGAAGTTACCATGCTCCTCACGGTAGGCAACGATCGCCTGCGCCTTGGTCGCGCCAATACCTGCCAGCTCCTTCTGCAGGGTCGCTGCATCGGCAGTGTTCAGATTGACGGTGACTACCTGTGCAGACTGAACTGCCGCAGGCTTGGCACTTTCGGTTTTGGGAGACTCAGCTGCGGCGGCAGCTACGGAGAGAGAAGCGAGAACAGCGAACAGCAGGGAAGAAAGACGAGCTTTCAGCATGATGTGCTTTCCTTGTCGTAAGTTGATCCATGTGGGACTTCCAAGCTCCACGAGGGAAAAATTAGACGCTACTCTCAGATTGTCAAACTACCTCTCATGCATCGGTTCGGCGCTGGATATAAATGTGATCGACAATTTCACCGTCCGGCACATAGCCGCTCACGGTTTCGCGCAGCAACTGCCGAACTCGCACAAAGTCATCTGCTTCAACCGCAGTAAGCAAGGAAGCAAGACGCTCCTTGAACACGTCCCAAGCAAGGTATTCCTCATTGGCCCGCATAATCATGGGATGCTCGGTCGGTTGCACGTTATCGCCGATCAGCAATTCCTCGTAGAGCTTTTCACCAGGGCGCAAACCGGAGAACTCGATGGCGATATCTCCATGCGGATTGGACTCAGAGCGCACGCTGAGACCGGACAGCCTGATCATCTTCTCCGCCAGATCGACGATCTTGACCGGTGACCCCATGTCGAGCACAAATACATCGCCGCCCTTCCCCATCGAGCCCGCCTGAATCACCAACTGCGCAGCCTCCGGGATAGTCATGAAGTAGCGGGTGATGTTCGGGTGGGTCACCGTGACCGGGCCGCCGCGCTTGATCTGCTCACGAAACAAGGGGATCACAGAGCCCGATGACCCCAGGACATTACCAAAGCGCACCATGGTGAAACGAGTCTTGTTGACCTGATGCACACCTGCGTCGCCGAACAGCGCAGGCGCGGCCTCGCGACTCAAGGCCTGCAAGACCATCTCAGCCAGTCGCTTGGTGCTCCCCATGACATTGGTCGGACGCACCGCCTTGTCCGTTGAGATCAAGACAAAATTCGCCACACCAGCCTTGATCGCCGCCTGCGCGGTATACAACGTGCCCAACAGGTTGTTCAGCACCCCTTCAGCGATATTGTGCTCGACCATCGGCACATGCTTATAGGCAGCGGCGTGATAAACGGTATTGACCTGCCAGGTGCGCAATACATCTTGCAACCGCGACGGATTGCGAATCGAGCCGAGTATCGGCACCAGCTGAATGCTCAGCGACTGACGCACGATGCGCCGCTCCAACTCGCGATGAATGCTGTAGAGGTTGAACTCAGAGTGCTCGAATAGGATCAGAACTCGGGCGCCAGAGGACAGAATCTGCCGGCACAGTTCGGACCCAATCGAGCCGCCTGCGCCAGTCACCAGTACCGATTGCCCCTTGATGCAGCGCTCGAACAACTCCTGCTGTGGCGGTACCGCATCACGGCCGAGCAAGTCGGCGATATCCACCTCTTGCAGATCATCGACCTTGACCTTGCCACTGGCCAAGTCCATGAATCCCGGCACCGAACGGACGTGCAACGGGTAAGCTTCCAGCATGCCCAACATTTCCCGGCGGCGAGCACGCGAGGTCGAAGGGATAGCCAGCAACACCTCTTCAGCTCCGGTTTCGTCGATCATCTGCTGGATATGCTTGGGCTTGTACACTCGCAGACCGGCGATGATCCGGCCGGCAATCGAAGAATCATCGTCGATAAAAGCTACCGGCAACATGGAGCGCCCCATCCGCAGAGCGGCGACCAATTGATTGCCTGCCGCCCCAGCGCCATAGATGGCCACGCGCACACGACCATCACCGCGGGCAACATTCGTCCTCACATTGGGATCGAACCAGTCGCCCATAAAGAACTGCCGCATCATCAGACGCAGGCCACCCAGCAGGACGAGGCTCAGCCACCAGTAGTTGAAGACCATCGAGCGCGGTATCGCTATAGGGCTTTCCCGGTACCAGTACACCACCAAGGCCAATATAAGGGCCGAAAGCGAAACAGCCTTGGCAATAGCAATCAGCGCATCGTTACCCAGATAGCGCATCACAGCCCGGTACATGCCAAAGCGAATGAACAAAGGCAGCGCAATCAGCGGTGCACTGATGAACAACCAGCCATGCCCGGCAAAAGGATGCACGGCACCGAAGTCGCCCAAGCGCACAACAAAGGCCAGCCACAGGGCGATCCAGACCAAAACTACATCGACTACCACCTGCAGCACGCGCTTTTTCCGCCGGGGCAAGCGCAACAGCTGCTGACGAAATTGATCAACCCGATGCCAAACCATATCCGTTCCTTACTCCATGGAAGTCAGGGCAGTGCCGGGAAGAACAACGACACCACGCTCAACCACAACCCCGTAACCTGCATTGCAGCCGGCCTGTAACCAAGCCGCAGCCCCTACCCGAACTCCGCCAGCCAAACTGACGCCGACGCCCAGATGCGCGAAATCCGCCACCACCGCATCGTGATCGACAATCGCACCGGCATTCACAATAACACCGTCTCCGAGACGCGCATTGGTGCCTACCACGGCCATGGCCATAACGGCACAACCACCCCCAACTTCAGCCTTAGGGCTAATCCAAGCTCGCGGGTGCACCACACGCCCCAGCGGGATCTGTGCAGCAGTGAGCGCCTCCTGCCAGCGCTGACGCAGCGCATTGTTGCCCACGGCCGCGATCCCGGCATTGACCTCGCGGGACAAGGCGGCCACAGACTGCAGATTGCCGACTACCGCAATGCCAGACGACTCCGTCAGTTGCGGCCAGCGATCATCCACGAACAACACATGCTGCCAATCACCGGATAGCAATGCCGCCTCGGCAACCGCCTGACCATGACCGCCAGCCCCCAGCACCAGTAAAGTACGCTCCGACTTCATTTACGCTCCAGTTCGCCAGCCCGAAACCTGACGGCCAAGGCCAATAGGGGTGTATAGGCCAGTACTACACCCAGAACCCCATCAAGCCCTCCCGCGCCAACCCACAGGGCAATGGGTAGCAACCACAGCAGATTGATCGCACCGACCGCCAGGGTTACGGGCAAATGTCGACCAAACCGGCGTGAGGCATATTGATAAGCATGGCTGCGATGCGCCTCATAAACCTTGTCGCCGCGCAATAAACGCCGCAATAGGGTGAAGGTCGCATCCACCACGAACACACCGAGCAAAATCAGCCAACTCCACAACAACTGCGGCGCCACCCAAGCCGCTTGAAGCGACAAAATGCCCAGGGAAACGCCCAGGAAACCACTACCGGCATCCCCCATGAAAATGCGAGCGGGTGGAAAATTCCAAAACAGAAAGCCGGCTACAGCCGCCGCCATCAGCAACGGCAAGGCCGCTTCGTCCGCATGCCCGGATAAGACGAAGAGCAAAGCGCCGCCGATACATACGCAGATGGCCTCTAAACTGGCGATACCGTCGATACCGTCCATAAAGTTGTAGAGATTGAGCAACCAAACCAGGTAGAGCGCGGCCAACGTATGCCCCAGCCAGCCCAGGTCGAAGCTCATGCCGAACAGGCTCAGCGGCGGCAGCCCGCCCAGCCAGAACAAGGCCCAAATGGCCGCGACGAAATGCCCCAACAATCGCCAACGCGCAGCGATATGACCGTGGTCATCGAGAAAACCGATCACAGCCACCCCTGCGCCAGCCCCCAACAGCGCCCACATCACGGCCCAATGCAACAGATCGGCCAAGGCCAAAACCGGTGAAGCCGCCAGGAAGGCCAACACAATGGCCACCCCGCCACCACGCGGCGTCGGCACCGAGTGCGAACTGCGCGAGTTGGGGATGTCCATCAGGCTGCGGCTCAAGGCGTAACGGCGCAATGCGCCGGTCATAACAAGCGAAACGCCGGCCACCGCCGGCAGCAACCACCAGATAGTCATTTGCTCTGCTGTTCCAGAAAATGCTTCGCCGTCTTGCGCAGCGCCTCGTCGACGCTGACCGGCGGTGTCCAGTCCAATAATTCACGGGTCTTGCCGATATCGACCTGTAGCGAGCCGCACAGCCGTTGAGACAGCGCCTGCTTACCCAGCAGCGCTGCCGCCGTCTCCAGCAGCCGGCTCGGCACCGGTAACAAGCACGCCGGCTTGCCCAAGGCAGCGGCCATCCTACGCAACAACTCGGTGGTCGAAAGGTCCTCGCCATCACTGACCAGAAAGGTCTGATTCGCCGCGGCCGGGTGATCGATACAGGTCACGATCAGGTCGGCCAGGTTGTCCAAGGCCACCAGGCTGCGCCTGTTATGGATCGCCCCAAACGGCAGAGGCACGCCCTTGTGCAGCCAGCGCATCATATTGAGGAAGTTGGCTTTCACTCCCGGCCCATAGACCAGTGTCGGCCGGATAATCACCACCTCCATCCCAGTTTCGGCCGCAAGGGCACGCAACCCCTGCTCGGCCTCCATCTTGGAGATGCCGTACGGATCAGCAGGCGCAGCCTGGGCATCCGCAAGGTAAGGCACACCTACAGGCGTGCCTTCACCGTTGACCTTGATCGAGCTGATAAAGATGAAACGACGTACACCCGCAGCCGCGGCCTGACGTGCGAGATTCAAGGTGCCCTCAACATTGACCTTGCGGAACTCGGCAAGCGGGTCTGATGCTTGGTCTCTCATTACATGAACACGAGCTGCTGAATGAACTACAACATCAACCCCCACGAGCGGTATTAACTGACTCGCCCCCCCAAAGTCGGGTAACAACAGAGGGGTCACGCCAACGGGCCATACCGGTTCACTGCTCCGACTACCTGCAATCACGCATATATTACTCACAGTCAACAGCCGTCCTATCACGGCAGAACCGACAAAGCCGGTTGCTCCGCTAACCATTACCTTATGCAGGCTCAAGCGTCACTCTCCAATTCTTGGTAGATGTCTAGATGTCGCCGAACGACTTTCTCGATCGCAAACTCACGCTCGGCTAATTCCCGGCCCGCGCGCCCCATTTGCTGACGCAACGTGGGATCGTCAATGAGACGCTGAATGGCATCCGCCAATGCGAGAGGATCACGAACCGGTACTAGTAAGCCGGTTACATCTGGCTCTATTGCATCACGACAACCCGGTACATCTGTGGTTACTACAGCACGGCCACAAGCCGCGGCCTCGACCAAAACCTTTGGCAAACCCTCACGATAAGATGGCAAAACTACAATATGAGAGTTGGCGAATAACTGTGCAATGTCCTTTCGAAAGCCCAAGAGCTCCACAAGACCTTCGGCGCGCAATGCATCTAAGTCGTTACTAGTAAGTGAGGAAGGATTTCCAGGATCAGTATCGCCGATCAGACAGAACCTTGCTTCGACACCTCGCCGTTTGAGAAGACGCGCGGCCTCGATAAACTCGCCAATTCCTTTGTCCACCAACAACCGAGCCGCGAGTGAGACAACTGCTTTACCATCCGGCTCGGGCAAGACGGAATAGTGGGTTAAGTCGACCCCGGCCCCTCTAATCATCTCGACCTTCCTTGGATCGAGGGCTGCCATAGCGAGTAGCACATCTCTATCGTCAGGATTCTGGAATATCACCCGCAGGTTCTTCTTTCCAAATGCAAAACGGTATAGCCATTTCACGCCGGTACGAACGAACGACGCCTTCAAACCAGCTGCCATGAAAACAAATCCCAACCCGGAAACGGCAGCGACCACGCCACGCACACCCGCCAAACGTGCAGCAATGTTTCCATAGATTACAGGTTTTATGGTCACCAGATGAACAAGATCCGGCCGCCAGTTAAGGAACAATCGATAGATAGAGAACAGCACCAAAAGCTCGGAAATTGGATTCTTTCCACTGCGCGTCAATGGCAATTCAACGTGGGAAAAACCATGCTTTTTGATTTCTGCAACCGCTGGCCCTGGCATACTTGCGACGCGTACTTCGTAGCCACTGCACTGAGCACCTAAAGCAATAGGTAGCCGATGGGATAAGAAAAAGGCCGCATCATTGACCACAAAAAGTAAACGCTTCTTCATATATACCCTGCTATCTGATCACGAGACATAAAAAGCGCCCGCTACCAGACCAAGCAAATACACCTTGAAAATTTCTCGACTACACCTTTCTCCATACGGTGCGATTGATATAATCCACATAACTTAAAACGACACGCACCACCTGAATCGAAACGGGACCGCCTTGGTAATCCGCAACAGTAGGAATAACCTTACGGGCTCGATCATGCTGGCTCGTGACGACTTTAACTGCCTCAAGGACACGTTCGACTTTCAGACCACTCATGATCAACGTGCCTTCGTCCATCCCCTCAGGCCGCTCATGCGCATTTCTAATTGTGATGGCTGGCAGATTGAGCAACGAAGCCTCTTCCGTAATAGTGCCGCTATCAGAAAGCACACAGAAGGCCGCCATCTGCAGCTTGATGTAATCCAGCAGACCAAAGGGTTTGACGAAGCGAATCAGCGGATGATCCAGCGACTCGCCCAATGCCTCCAAACGCTTACGGGTACGGGGATGCGTGGAGACGATGATCGGGTACTGGTAGGTTTCAGCTAGCGCCCGCAGGGTTTCCAGCAGGTCGCGAAGGTTCTCGGGCGTATCGACGTTCTCTTCCCGATGGGTACTGACGATGAAGAATTTGCCCTCCTCCAGCCCTTCGCGCTGCAGTACATCCGAAGCCTGGATACGCGGCATGTAGTAATCCAGCACTTCCTGCATGTGCGAACCGGTCTTGATGATGGTTTCCGGGCGAATGCCCTCGGCAATCAGGTAACGGCGCGCATGCTCGGTCAGCACCATATTGATATCGCTCAGATGGTCGAGAACCTTACGGTTCAACTCCTCCGGCACACGCTGATCGAAACAACGATTACCCGCCTCCATATGGAAGACCGGGATTTTCCGGCGCTTGGCCGCTATCACCGCCAGGCAGGTGTTGGTGTCGCCATACAGCAAGAGCGCATCGGGTTGTTCTAGCTCGAACACCTCATCGGCCTTGGCGATCACTTCGGCGATGGTCTTCGCCGCCGTATCGCCGGCAGCCCCTAGGAAATGATCCGGCTTGCGAATCTCCAGATCATCGAAAAAAACCTGGTTCAGTTCGAAGTCGTAGTTCTGCCCCGAATGCACCAGCACATGCTGAACCTGCTTATCCAACTCCGCGATCACGCGGCTCATCTTGATCAGCTCCGGACGGGTGCCGACCAGCGTCATCACCTTAAGCATCGAGCTGCTCCTGAATGTAGTCCAGCTTGAGCAGTACATCCTTAATGCCTTGAATGCTCAGACGCTCGGTATTGTGCGAGGTGTAGTCGTCCAGTTCGGAAATATGTTGCTCGCCCTCGACGAAAAACTTCTTGTAGTTGAGGTCGCGGTTATCCGCAGGAATTCGGTAATAACGGTCCATGTCTTCAGCCTTGGCCATTTCCTCGCGGGAAATCAGCGATTCATACAACTTCTCGCCATGCCGAGTGCCGATCACCTTTACCGGGTTGTCGCGGGAAAACAGCTCTTTGAGCGCCTGCGCAAGGTCCGCAACCGTCGAGGCAGGGGCCTTCTGCACAAAGATGTCGCCCTGTTCGGCATGCTCGAAGGCATGCAGGACCAGGTCCACGGAATCTTCCAGCGACATCAAGAATCGGGTCATATTCGGATCGGTGACGGTCAGCGGCTCGCCACTCTTGAGCTGGCTGATGAACAGCGGGATCACCGAGCCACGCGAAGCCATCACATTACCGTAGCGAGTCGCACAAATAACCGGACCGGACTCTGGAATCATCCGCGACTTGGCGACCATGAGTTTTTCCGCCATGGCTTTGGAGATGCCCATAGCATTTATCGGGTACACCGCCTTGTCCGTACTGAGTACCACCACGCGCTTGACGCCAGTGGCAATTGCCGCGTTCAGCACATTTTCCGTACCGATGACATTAGTGCGTACGGCCTCCATGGGGTAGAACTCACAGGAAGGCACTTGCTTAAGAGCCGCGGCATGAAAGATATAATCAACTCCGACCATGGCCTGAGAAACGCTGCTGTAGTCCCGCACATCGCCGATGTAAAATTTTACTTTATCGTTAGATAGAGCAATTCGCATGTCTTCCTGTTTTTTCTCATCGCGACTGAAAATACGTATCTCCCGCACTCCAGTATCCAGAAAGCGGTTGAGTACAGTATTACCAAAAGAGCCGGTACCACCCGTTATCATCAAGACTTTATCGTCGAACATAAATCCCCAACTAATTTCCCAATGTCGAATTAAGCTGCCTGATCTTTCACTTCTTTCAGTGAAGTCTACACCCTCAGTCAGCAATTTCCGTAACCCGCGGAGTCGCTACAACTATCGATTTATTTTCCGGCTATAACCGTCAAACATTTTCTCGATCAATTTCGGCCAAGTCGGCGCGACATAACCGGTAGCTTGTTGGAAACGCTCACAGTTTAGGGAGCGATCAATTACCAGGCGTTCGTCGGGAACTATGTCGATTGCTTTTTTGTACTGGTCGGCGATCAAGCGAAGAAGTTCCAGCTTAGCGATTGGCGCCGCGGCAACATGATACAACCCATGAAGCTCCGGGCGAGTGAGCACACAATCCTTGATAACCGAAGCCAGTTCGACAGTCGGTAAACCGGAAAAAATCGCCTTGGCATAACCTCTCACGTCCGCTGTCTGGGAAAGGAACCAGTCCACCAGCGCAAAGTTGGAGTTCAGTTCATGCCCGATAATCGAAGTTCGAAGTGTGATCGCATGTGGCAACTCATGGAGTTCTCCGATGAACTTGGATTTGCCATACAGATCTTCGGCATCCGATAGATCGCCTTCCGTGTACGCTCCCTTTCGTCCAGAAAAGACACAATCCGTGCTGACGTGAATCATACGGATACCCGCTAGCCCGCAGAGCCTTGCAAGGCGATGCGGGAACATCGCATTCACTGGCAGCGTCGAAAGCGGATCCTTGGCGTCTGCCAATTGCTTGATCAACCCGACGCAGTTGATGACCACGTCCGGGCGCACCGCCTCGAGCGTCCGCACCAGCGCATCCTGATCCAGCACATCGACTCCCACCAGCAACCGAGAGCGCTGCTCCTCCGAGAAAAAGCGCAGAGCAGAGACACTGCGAAGCGTTCCCCAGGTTTCATAAAACGAATCCTGACTGAACACATCCATCACCGCGTTACCCAACATCCCGGAGACACCAAGGACTAATACACGCATTACTCCGCCCTCTAATTTCGCAAAATTACAAAACCAACTACAGCAATTAATCTAGCCCCCGACACTTGATTCAATACCAAATTCCGTGGCACCCACAATTATTCCCAATGTCACTCGCCTGCCTGAAAACCCGCCTTAATAAATAGTAAAACTCCGCAATCCAAAGTATTGTGCCGCTCAAGCAAGGCGCCTGCGCAACAGCTCAGTTATGAATCGCGCCTCTTTTATTCGGAATATCAAGAGGCAAGTAAAATAAACGAGAAAAAAAGGAACAAAAAGAATCAGCCAATAATTTGAAAACACGCCATGGAGCCAGTTTAGTAAAAAGTAGGCGATGACGCCACAGATGCTACAAATCACCAGAATCCTCAAGCAGGGAACAAGCAAATCAAACTTTATCTTGCGTTGAACCAGGAAAATCACGACAAGGCTATTGAAAATAGTGGAGACCACCGCCGAGGCGGCCAGTCCAACCAAGCCATACTCTTGATAGAACGTATAACTAAGCGAGAAATTGATGGATAGAGCAGCCAGAGACAGCAAAACAGGCGTCAACGTATTGCCATGTGAGAAGAACACTCGGTTCATAATATCCCGAACCAAGCAGAAGGGAAGCGCAAGCAGCACCACGGAAAAAACCGAAGCGACTTTGATGACATCGTCGATCATGAAGTTACCACGCCGAAACAAAAGCCCCACGATCTCCACTGCGTAGAAATTCATATAGATAACTGCGGGAATCGAACACATGACAATCAGTCGAATACATCCAGTCAGGTAACGATACAACTCATCCTGATCACCGCGAGCCGAAACAGCGGCAATACGAGGAAATAGCGACGCTGTCAAAAAAACCAAAAACACAGAAAGAAATATCATATTTAGCTTATTCGAGTAGGCAAACACTGATATGGCGCCAACACCGAGCTCAGACGCGAAATATATCCCCACAAAACCATTTACCTGCTCCACATAAAACGCAATAACAGCCGGAAGGAACAATAAAATGAACTTTCTGTCTGCAAAGAAAGAAAATGCCGCGCCAAACTGAAACGAAAAGCCCCTACGAGATATAAGATAATTTGATATCAGCAATATAACCCAAGCCAGGACTCCCAACATTAGGACCTTATCAAAGTCGGCAGCAGAACTAAAAAAATACAGGCCCACACAGAAAATAGAATTATTAACGATCGGCACGGCGTAGGAGGGGATTACAACCTTATTAACTGTCTGCATGGAATTAAAGAAAGAAACCAAAGTCGAAAGCCCGAAGGTTACGGCCATAATGGACAGATAGTTAACGGTAAGCTCCTTAACCTGCCTGTTGATCGAACCAGAAAACAGATCAACCAGCCAATCCGCCGCACCAAAAACGAAGAAAGCCATGCACACGGAAAGAAAGAAAAAGAAAGACATCGCTGAAGAAAGCTCTCTTTTAACCACCACACCACTCTCAGAGATTAAAAGTCGCGAATAAAGCGGCACGACAAGTATCGGTATGGTAGAGTAAATAGCCATGTACAACACGGAAGAAATAGAATTCGACAGAAAGTAGGAATCTGTAACAACAGATACACCATGGTAAAAAGTTATTAAAACATCCTTGAAAAATCCACTCACCTTACCAAGGAAAATGAGAAAAAAAACAAGCGCAAACTTCCAATATCTACTCATCTCGCTCCCTCATGGCGACCGAGACCGTCATCTTCTAACAAGCTCTGATACGATAAATTTCGCGAGAACATCCATCCCAAAAAGAGCACAACCAGCACAATCACACCAGCCAAACCGTGCATTATCTGATTATTGGCGTAGCTGAATATTAGCCCCAAAGAAAGATAAATAAACAAAGGCCCGGAGAACGGATTGCTAGCCGTTATGGCTTGCAACCAAAGCCTTGCATACATAAACGAAAACATGGGCGTAATTAAAAGCACACCAAGAAAAGTAACGTCCGAAGCAAGCCAAGAAAACATTGAGTGCCACTTATCAAACCCCCAACCGTAAGTTGCGCCGACACGATAAGGGTAAGTATGTTCCAAAATGAAACCATCTGCAGAAAAAATAATCTCTATAATCCTCCCAAGAGAATACGAGTTCCCAGAGAAGTAAGACCACTCAAAAGGTAATGTCAGGCTTAGATAGAGCCCATATAGCCCATTACTAAAATAGCCAAGAAAAATACCTAATGCCAGAGCATAGTCGGAACCAACAAGACTAAAGAGCACTGAGCCTTCATCCCAACTAATCAATGGATGAGCTTTCTCTTGGATGTTATCAAGCCCAATGCCAGCAGCCTGGTAGCGCTGACGAAGAATTTCCACGAACAGAAAGAAAACTATAAAAAGAGCGGCAGCAGCGCCCCCCAAGGTCCGCATTTTGAATTTCTTGCCTTTGGCTGCAAAGTTGATCAGCAAGCAGAAAAAAATAAATATAACCAAATCACCCAGATATTTTTGCTTACCGGTGCCCACAACATTAATCAGAAGATATGTGGCCACCACAAACAAAATAGCATATCTAGCCCCCCTCCCAACCACTCTAAAATAATAAAAGGAGAATAGAAGAGCTAGAGTAGCCAAGGCCTGATCAAAAATGTCTAAAACGTAAAAAAAATCAATAGTAGCCCGCCCTCTTTCATACCCCTCATAGCCTTTAACGTAACTGTCACCAACACTATCAAGATTCAATCCACCTCCCGAAGCAAGAAAGGAATACCATTGCAGCAATGAACTAACCACACTCAAGATCAAAAGAACCTGAAAAAACCTTCTGATCCTCCGATAGGAAACGGCGCGCTCGTAAATATTGATCGAAAAATATCGATAGCCTCCCCGAGCACCAGCCATATATCCAAGTGCAAACAGAAAAATCAGCACAAAAATAAATCCCCCCAAGACCAAAAAATCTAAATTTTTATATTCTATGGGGCCTAAAAACAAGCTCAGCAACACAAAAAATGAATAGCCGAGATATACATTAAGCGGAAGGTATCGATAGCTAAAAATTTTCATTTTTTGTCAAAAAATTTCTTGTACGCCAACACCTTGTCTTTACCGGTCAAATGGCCAAACTTTAAAGATTTTTGCTGGGCCCGAAGCAAGAAGTCTTCCGTTTTGCTCACTAGTCGGGCAGGATTCCCTGCGACAACAGATCCATCAGGCACGCTTCTTGTTACTACAGACTTAGCCCCCACTATACAATCATTACCAATAGTCACATTTGGGAGGATCAGTGCTCCCGCACCTATAAAAACATTATCTCCCACTCGAATTTCTCCTGCCAACTCTAGGTCGGGAATGTCCTTTCGGAAAGGCAACGTTGAGCCATCATGACAAACGAAACTCGCCCCAACACTTATATATACGTTATCACCTAAAGTTACCAGATAAGGTTCCGAACTAAACATAGCATAACTTGAACCATATATTGTCACGCGCCCTTTAAGCTCAACACCTATTCTTTTTGCATAGGAAACAGGGTACAAGACCGCATGCAACATATTGAGAGGAGCTGTGAATATTTTCAACAATCTACGAACTTTCATTTCAAACCTCTAACTCAGCCATAAATGCAGAAACTTCATCTACGTAGTTTCTGTAGTCGAATGCTCGCGAGTGGTAAGCACGCTGCTTGATAGCATTTATTTCGGCAGAGGAAAACGTCATAACTCGTTTGACCAAAGCAAATTCCTCGCCACGCGCGGCAAGAAATAAACCTTCGTTTTGAGCATGACGTTCCAGGCTCACCATCTTGTTTGAAATTACAGGAGTACCACAGCTTATCGACTCCGCCAATTTAGAGGGAAAACCAGCCAAGGTTACCCGTGTTTCATCGCGGAAAAATATACTGAAGTCACACTCAGCAACGCGTTTCAGTACCAGTTGGTTTGGTTGCCTGCCCTTGAAAGTCGTACATTGCGCCATTTCCTGCAACATAGCGGCATGTTCAGGAAACACACGCAAGTAGTCGTCGACGCCGATACCATATATTTCGAAACTGAAATTTCCACCTGCAAGATAAAGCTGATAAAAAACTTCGATGCAAACATCAAGACGTTCCTTGAGGTTGCTCCGCGCCTTGTTCACCCGACCGACATCAAAAGGCGACCCGACATAAATGAAGTCTTTTCGAAGATTATCTTCCCTAGACGGTGGGGATTGAAATTTTTCGCCATCGAATAGTGTAGGAAGTTCAACTGTCGTCTTGCCCCTGCGGCCATAAAATGCAGTCAAAAATTTGCTGGTGGTGATGACCCCGTCTGCAAGACGATGGACGATATGCATGCGCAACGAAGTGTCGAGAAACTTGATTACTCGATGAGTAAGACTCCCTGCGCTTGCGTCATACCACTCCGTGGCGTCGGCGATCATCTTCATGTTTTCACGCCGACATAGAAGCTTTATGCGTCCCTGAGCCACAGCTGGGTAGTTGTAGCAAATTACACTTACAACCTTGGTGGAGCGGTCCTTCTTAAGGAACTTGAGTACCGTAGCCAAACCTAGAACGTATTTCAGCCATGCCCCCCCCCCCGCTGGATAGGGTACGCTCCAGCATTCAAAGCCGAAAAAATCGTGTCGCAAGAGTTCGGTCCCTACTGATCGAGCTCTGTCGACGCCAACGAATACAACTTCGTAGCCGAGTTCTCGCAGGATCTTGCCATTCGCAAGAACCCGATGGGCCGCGGCATTTCTATCGGGTAGTTCGAAACCGCCGATGTAGATTATTGTCCCTTTGCCCATATTCAGTCGGTAACCCTCATATTAAAACAGCCACTGTCAGAGACAAGCAGCAGTCTTTACGCAACATTCGAATTCAATAGATACACTATACGTATCCATCTAAAAATCACTTGAAAAATTCGATGTACCAAGGCATGGCACGTCGGATACCCGCCTGAATACTGAAATTGGGAACGTAGCCCAGCAGGTTTGCCGCTTTGCTGATATTGGCCTGGGAATGGCGTACATCGCCTTCGCGAAAATCGCGGTAAACTGCTTCCTTACCATAGTCGATACCGTTGGCCACAAGCGTCTCCTTGAGGTAGGAGAACAACAGATTCAGGGGCGTCCGATCACCAATAGCTACGTTATAGACTTGGTTTTTCGCATTGGGGTCGGCAGTTGCAGCGAGCAAATTTGCCTGAACGGCATTTTCCACGAAACAGAAATCGCGACTCGTTTCGCCGTCGCCATTGATGAATACATCTTCGCCCCTGATCATCGAGGCGGTCCATTTCGGAATCACCGCAGCGTAGGCACCGTTCGGATCCTGGCGCTTGCCGAACACGTTGAAATATCGGAGACCTATGGTGGCGAAGCCATAACAGCGAGCAAACACATCTGCATAGAGTTCGTTAACATACTTCGTCACAGCATAAGGCGACAACGGTTTACCGATCAGATCTTCGACCTTTGGCAGCCCGGGATGGTCGCCATAGGTGGAACTGCTTGCAGCGTAGGTGAAGCTTTTCACTTCAGCATCGCGAGCAGCGACCAGCATATTTAGGAACCCATCGATATTGGCGCCATTAGTAGTAACCGGGTCGTTTATTGAGCGCGGCACGGAACCAAGCGCGGCCTGATGAAGTACGTAGTCCACACCCTCGCAAGCTTTACTGCAATCATCCAAACTGCGGATGTCGCCCTCTATAAGGGTAAAACGCTGCCATTGCTCAGCACTGACCTGACTTTTGACTTCATCCAAATTACGCTGATGGCCGGTAACAAAGCTGTCTAGACCTACCACATGCTGATCAAGGCCAAGCAGGGTTTCAAGCAGATTGGAACCAATAAATCCAGCAACTCCTGTTATTAACCAAACCTTTGGAGACTGTCGAAGGTCGAGAGAGATTTTTTCGTATTTAGACATTATCAAACCTTTGCAGATACTATACAGAACAGCTTTCTACAACACAGGCGACAGCACACCCAAAAACTGCATCACAATCTTAAATCCGATTCTTCAGCCGCAAGTATATATTTAAGATCGTAAAGCACATGTTTTGCCTTGCCTAACTTCCTAATATTAGCAGCCCCCAGAGTGCGAAATTCGCTATGGGCAACAGCAACAACTATCGCATCATAAGAACCAATAGCCGGCTCTATTACAGGGACCAAGTTATATTCATGCTCGGCCTCTTTAGGGCTCACCCAGGGGTCGTATATATCAACGCTTATGTTGTACTCTGCCAACTCCCTAACGATGTCCACAACCTTAGTGTTGCGCAAATCAGGGCAGTTTTCCTTGAAGGTCAGTCCCATAACCAATACTCGAGCGCCATCAACATGGATCCGCCGCTTGAGCATAGCTTTGACCAGCTGGGATACCACATAAGCCCCCATCCCATCATTCAAGCGGCGACCAGCAAGAATAATCTCAGGGTGATAGCCGATGGATTGCGCTTTGTGCGTGAGATAATACGGATCGACTCCGATACAATGTCCACCGACCAGTCCAGGACGAAAAGGCAGGAAGTTCCATTTGGTGCCGGCGGCCTGGAGTACAGCCTCAGTATCGATTCCCATCCTATTGAAGATGATGGCTAACTCATTAATCAATGCAATGTTGAGATCGCGCTGGGTGTTTTCGATCACCTTGGCTGCTTCAGCTACCTTGATACTGCTCGCTTTATGTGTGCCAGCAATGATGATTTGCTTATAGAGCGCATCTACCAACTCTGCAACTTCTATAGTAGAGCCAGAAGTTACCTTCTTTATGGTGGTAACACGATGCTCCTTGTCACCCGGATTGATACGCTCAGGGCTGTACCCAACAAAAAAGTCGACATTGAACTTCAGGCCGGAAACTTGCTCTAGAACCGGCACACAGTCTTCTTCTGTTGCACCTGGGTATACTGTTGACTCATAGATGACGATATCGCCACGTTTCAAAATTTTCCCGATAGTTTCCGAAGCTTTCACCAGCGGAGTCAGATCAGGTTGCCGATGCTCATCAATAGGCGTCGGGACAGTAACGATAAATACATTGCATTCAGTCAAACTTGCAATACTCGTTGTGAAACTCAGCTGCTTTGCACTGGCGAGGTCGTCATCACTTACCTCTAGTGTCGTATCATGTCCCGTTTCAAGAGCAGAAATACGCTCAGCGTTGATATCAAATCCTACGACTGAACGTAGTTTACCGAACTCAACAGCAAGCGGCAGTCCGACATAGCCAAGGCCAATAATGGCCAGTCTTATATCTTCAAGCTTAAGCATTGTCTTTCCTAAAAATATCACTGAATCAAGGTAGTGGAGCCAAATCCAGAGACTGCCTCGCATCTGCGATGCCAAGCCTAAGAACCTCCCCTGTCAAGTTTTCCATGCAGCATGACATGAAATAGCGCCACTTAAATCCCACTTTTTATTAATAAAAAGCATATTCTGATTAATCTGGAGAGTATGGCGCTCATTACAACCTATGCAAAACTCATCAAGACACAGCGCCCTAAGAAGCGTATTAACCTCGCGCAGGGGCTCGACGCAATAGATTCCGCATCAACGCTACAAACACGCCAAGCATCCCGCCCAACACCAACCCTAGCGCCAGAATCAGCACCTTCTTCGGCTTGATCGGTGTCTGCGGCACTTCGGCACTGCTATCCAGGGTATAGACCGAAACATTGTCAGGGTTGACATCTACACGCTTGAGAAACTCCAACTGGCTCTCCAGCCCGCGCAACTCGGGGATAAAGGGGTCATCATTCTTGCGCTGCTCCAGCACGGTCAACTCGGCACGTATGGCCTTGGCACCGCGCATATACATCAGGTTGCCATCCATGAACTCGGCCAGATCACCGTCGGATGAGGTCTTGCCGGTCGTGACCTGAGGGGCATTAATGCCGACAGCCTCTGCAACCTGCTGGGCTTCACGCAGACGAGTAATGCGGTCTTCTCGGCGCCTCTGCGCACTGGTACGTAGCACCTCAATCTGCCGCTCTATGGATTGCGCCTTGGTGCCGATCTCGACCAACAGGTTAGCCTTCATTTCGGCCTCGGTTTTTTCCGCCACCATACTCACGTAGCGATTGGCCCATTCGGTGGCAGTTTGCGGATCCTCATGCTGCACCGTGATGGTGAAATAGTCCGGATTGTTTTTGGCATCCGGAGCGCGCACCGTTACCAGATTGATGAATCTGACCCAAAGCTGATCCTGAGCTCCTCTGGCTTCCACTTCACTCAAACTGGGCAAATAGGCACCCAGAAAAAGTTCGCGCTTGACCCCATCGGAAAGCAGATTGCGCTTGAACACTGCATAAACATTCTCAACCTTGAACTCAGCTAGCTTGGCTTCGCTACGCCCCAGATTGTAGCCAGCGATATCACTCAGACGTGGCGGTAGCACTCCCGACCTGGCCTCATAGGTTGGCGTACTGAGAAAGGCAAAAGCGGCAGCGCCAGCCACTGCAACTGCCGTAAAGGCGGCAATCAGCCATTTCTGCGCCCAGAGGCCTTGGAACAACTCAATCAGATCGATTTCATCTTGTTGATTGCTTGTATTAGGCGAGGAATTGGGGTTCAACTTGGGCTCCACTTCTATTGCATTGGTTCTGGCCATGACTTGCAATCGACCAGAGAATCAGGGTTAACGGGAAAAGCACTCTGCAGTGCTACTGCCTTCCCCTACAGCCAGCAAGGACTGCCAGGGTATTACAATCTCCATCGCGACCGCTCTGGCTATAGAACTTCCGCAGCGCATCTGTCAGAGCTTGCTTGACTGCGGGCTCCCATGCACGATCCGCACCTCTGACGGCCAATGGCGCATCCGAGTAACGAATCGACCAACCCATTGGTCAGTCTGAACGGAATAACCGCTTATAGTATGGACTTGTGCCTTTATGGCATAGCGCTGCCCGTCCATCTCTAGGAATCCCTTCGGCCCGAGCAGCCGGATCTGCCTACCTGAAGTGCCCTCAGCTTGGTAACCGACGAGCAGCAGATTATGCGGGGCATCGCCAAGCATGGTTTTGACGTAGCGGAGGATGCGACCGCGAGAGCACATGCCGTTACCTGCAACGAGGACCGACTGCACCGTTTGCATTAGGCTGCCAACCATAGCCAAAGCCTGATGACCGTCCGTTTTAAGCAGATTAGCGGTTTGTGCCTACTTCTGGCTCGAGTCAGCGCTTCGGCATCCCAAAAGGGTTCAATTTCCCGGTAGACATGGTTGGCGACCAAGGTCCTAACGCCCACAAGGGAGAAATCGATATGGAGGCTATTGGCCGCCGCCCGCCCCTCTGGCGAAGTTTCTGACCCTTGGAATAATCCGCCGTCGACAAGAAGCGCGTGCTCGCCCCCCATCTGCAATTGATGGCAGAAGCCCGTCACGCCGGTAACGGCGCCGTGATGGAGAATGAAGGGGTACCGCACTAGTCAATCCCTTAACGCCGACGAAACTACAGGGACTCAGCCCCTAGGTGCGGATTACTAGAGTTCACAGAGATACCATGAACCACGAGGAAAACCAGCAATATAGCGATGTGATAGCCCGCACATTTTGCATGCTTTTTATTTTTTCGCAAGCTGTGCGGCGACTGGTAGAGAACCGATCATCTGTCGTCGGGGCGATCACCTACGCTCAATCACTCGTCTTCGTTCACCCGATCCCGCAGCTCCTTGCCGGGCTTGAAGTGCGGCACGAACTTACCATCCAGCCGCACCGATTGGCCGGTTTTCGGATTACGGCCAACCCTCGGCGCGCGGTAATGCAGCGAGAAGCTGCCAAAACCGCGAATCTCGATCCGGTCTCCCGTGGCCAAGGCTTGGGACATCTGTTCCAGCATGGTCTTGATGGCCAGCTCAACATCCTTGGAGGACAGCTGGCCTTGGTGGGTGACAATTCTTTCGATCAACTCCGACTTGGTCATGGTTTTCCCTTCTTTTTCAAGCGGCTAGAAGACTCGACGGTTCGGTTTTAGCACGCTGGTCAGCTTTTGAACAGCCTAAAAAACAAGGTGTTAGCGCAATCTGGGGACAGAGCCTCGCCACACGACACGCGAGAGGATCGAATTGAGGAACCAAAGCGGTCTCCCTCTAGATGGGCGAGCCCAAGCGCGTTCGCGCATTCACTGGTTACCGGCACGCAAGAAGCTTCCGAGCAGAGCTCGTCTTAACCGGCCGACTCCGTGACAGCACCAAGAGGAAGGAGTGCCCGACTGCCGTGTTATGCCGCGCACCAGGAGTTACGCATCGATTGGTGCGCGTGGCGCACCCTACAGGACGCGGAAACGAAAAAGGCGGCCCGAGGGCCGCCTTTTTCTTGGATGAATTACCGGAACTTAGTTCTGGTTTTCCATCTGAGCACGGATCAGATCACCGATGGTGGTCGGGCCGGTGCTTTCAACGTCTTGCTTGTTACGCAGTTCCTTCATCGCGTCCTTCTCGTCCTCGACGTCTTTCGACTTGATGGACAGGCTGATAACGCGGGACTTGCGGTCGACGCTGATGATCTTGGCTTCTACTTCGTCGCCTTCCTTCAGGACGTTGCGCGCGTCTTCAACGCGGTCACGGCTGATTTCGGAGGCTTTCAGGGTAGCTTCGATCTCGTTGCCCAGGTCGATGATGGCGCCCTTAGCATCTACTTCCTTCACAACGCCGCGGACGATGGTGCCCTTGTCGTTGAGGGAGACGTAGTTGCTGAACGGATCGTCTTCCAGTTGCTTGATGCCCAGGGAGATGCGCTCGCGCTCCGGGTCAACCGACAGGATGACGGTTTCCAGCTCGTCGCCCTTCTTGAAGCGACGCACGGCTTCTTCGCCGGCTTCGTTCCAGGAGATGTCGGACAGGTGAACCAGGCCGTCGATGCCGCCGTCCAGACCAATGAAGATACCGAAATCGGTGATCGACTTGATGGTGCCGGAGATCTTGTCACCCTTGTTGAACTGACCGGAGAAGTCTTCCCACGGGTTGGTCTTGCACTGCTTGATACCCAGGGAGATACGACGACGCTCTTCGTCGATGTCCAGAACCATGACTTCCACTTCGTCGCCGACGTTGACGACCTTCGACGGGTGGATGTTCTTGTTGGTCCAGTCCATTTCGGAAACGTGTACCAGACCTTCAACGCCTTCTTCCAGCTCAGCGAAGCAGCCGTAGTCGGTCAGGTTGGTGACGCGCGCCATGACGCGGGTGTTTTCCGGGTAACGAGCCTTGATGGCAACCCACGGATCTTCGCCCAGCTGCTTCAGGCCCAGGGATACGCGGTTACGCTCGCGATCGTACTTCAGAACCTTGACGTCGATCTCGTCGCCAACGTTGACGATCTCGGACGGGTGCTTGATGCGCTTCCAAGCCATGTCGGTGATGTGCAGCAGGCCGTCTACGCCGCCCAGGTCAACGAACGCACCGTAGTCGGTGAGGTTCTTGACGATACCTTTGACTTGCTGGCCTTCCTGCAGGGATTCCAGCAGAGCTTCGCGCTCGGCGCTGTTCTCGGCTTCCAAGACGCTGCGACGGGAAACGACAACGTTGTTGCGCTTCTGGTCCAGTTTGATGACCTTGAATTCCAGCTCTTTGCCTTCCAGGTGAGTGGTATCACGCACCGGACGGACGTCGACCAAGGAACCCGGCAGGAACGCGCGGATGCCGTTGACGTCAACGGTGAAGCCGCCTTTGACCTTACCGTTGATAACGCCCTTGACCACTTCTTCAGCGTTGAACGCAGCTTCCAGAACCAGCCAGGATTCAGCGCGCTTGGCTTTCTCGCGGGACAGCTTGGTTTCACCGAAGCCATCTTCAACCGCGTCCAGCGCAACGTGGACTTCGTCACCGACCTTGATGGTCAGCTCGCCTTGTTCGTTGAAGAACTGGTCGAGCGGGATGACGCCCTCGGACTTCAGGCCGGCGTGGACGGTAACCCAGTCACCGTCGATGTCGACCACGATGCCGGTGATGATGGCGCCCGGCTGCATGTCGAGGGATTTCAGGCTTTCTTCAAAAAGTTCTGCAAAGCTTTCGCTCATGTTGATTCCTGTTGTCAAGGGCGGGGATTCGCCCAAACCACACTCCAGACAATGTGGGTTCGTTCATGTAAAAAGAGGCCTGCGGGACAAGGACTGGTCTCCCGCATGCCTCCTTGCGAGCCTATCGACTTAAGCAGCCGCGGCTCATTACCCGGCGAGATCGCGATCGGCGACCTCGCGCAGAATTCGTTCTAGCACCTGCTCGATGGACAACTCGGTGGAATCCAGCAGGATTGCGTCGGCTGCCGGCTTGAGCGGAGCCACCGCGCGCTGGGTATCGCGCTCGTCGCGCGCCCGTATCTCGTCGAGAAGACTCGCGAGATTAACATCATCGCCCTTTGCCTTCAACTGCAGGTAGCGACGACGGGCACGCTCCTCGGCGCTGGCGGTGAGGAATACCTTGAGCGGCGCATCGGGAAACACCACGGTACCCATGTCGCGGCCATCGGCTACCAGGCCCGGCTGCTCCTGGAAGGCGCGTTGACGCTGCAGCAGCGCCTCACGCACGGCCGGCAGCGAGGCGACCATGGAGGCGCCTGCGCCAACCTGCTCGTTGCGGATGGCGTCGGTCACCTCCTCACCTTCGAGCACGATGCGCTTGTCGATGAATTGCACATCGAGATGGGCCGCCAGCTGCTTGAGCGCCTCCTCGTTGGTCAGATCGATGCCGTGGTTGCCGGCGGCGAACGCCAGCAGGCGATAGAGGGCGCCGGAGTCGAGCAGATTCCAACCCAGCTGCTTGGCCAGCAGCGCGCAGAGAGTGCCCTTGCCCGAGCCGCTCGGCCCGTCGACGGTGATGACCGGGGCGTTCATACCTTGCCCTCTTCTGCCACCTGGATGCCGACTTCGGCCGCCAGCGCGAGGAAGTTGGGGAAGGAGGTGGCGACGTTGGCGCAGTCGTGGATGCGAATCGGCGCGCTGGCGCGCAGCGAGGCGACGCTGAAAGACATGGCGATACGGTGGTCGCCATGGGCCCAGACCTCGCCACCGCCAATTGAACCACCCTCGATGATGATGCCGTCCGGGGTCGGCTCGGCCTTGACGCCCAGGGTGATCAGGCCGTCGGCCATGACCTGGATGCGGTCGGATTCCTTGACCCGCAACTCCTCGGCGCCGCGCAGCACGGTGCGACCTTCGGCGCAGGCGGCGGCAACGAACAGCACGGGGAACTCGTCGATGGCCAGGGGCACCAGGTCTTCGGGAATGTCGATGCCTTTGAGTTTGGCGCTACGCACGCGGATATCGGCCACCGGCTCGCCACCCACCTCACGCTGGTTTTCCAGGGTGATATCGCCGCCCATCAGTTTGAGGATATCGATCACCCCGGTGCGGGTCGGGTTGATGCCAACGTGCTCGAGCACCAGCTCGGAGCCTTCGGCGATGCTCGCCGCGACCAGGAAGAAGGCGGCCGAGGAAATATCGGCGGGCACCTCGATGCGCGTGGCGGTCAGCTTGTGGCCGGACTCGACGCTGGCGGTGCTGCCCTCCACGCTCACCGGGTAGCCGAAGCCGCGCAGCATGCGCTCGGTGTGGTCACGGGTCGGCGCCGGCTCGGTCACCGAGGTGCGGCCTGCGGCATACAGGCCGGCCAGCAGCAGGCAGGATTTGACCTGCGCACTGGCCATCGGCATTTCGTAGTCCATGCCGGTCAGGCGCTGGCCGCCCTTGATGCTCAGCGGCGGACGGCCTTCCGGACCAGTCTCGATCACTGCGCCCATCTCGCGCAGCGGCTTGGCCACGCGATTCATCGGGCGCTTGGACAGCGAGGCATCGCCGGTCAGCACGGTGTCGAACGGCTGCGCGGCGAGCAGGCCGGAGAGCAGGCGCATGGAGGTGCCGGAGTTGCCCATGTACAGCGGGCCAGCAGGAGCCTTCAGGCCCTTGAGCCCAACGCCGTGAATGGTCACGCGGCCGTGGTGCGGGCCCTCGATGACCACGCCCATGTCGCGGAACGCCTGCAGGGTGGCCAGGGCGTCCTCGCCTTCGAGGAAGCCTTCAACCTCGGTGGTGCCTTCAGCCAGCGAACCCAGCATGATCGAACGATGCGAGATGGATTTGTCGCCGGGCACACGAATGCGTCCGGACAGGCTGCTACCGGGTTTTGCCAGGAAAATCAGATCGGTCGAGTGCATAGCGTCCACATAGGCCCTGCGGGCCAGAATTTTGCTGAAATGTTCGCGGGCAACGCGGGCGCGAGTGAACACGCCCAGGAGTTGATGCCCATCCCCGGCGTCGACCGCATCGCGCAAGGCGTCGAGGTCGTCGCGAAATGTATCAAGTGTGCGCAGCACCGCCTCGCGGTTGGCGAGGAAGATATCGTGCCACATCACCGGGTCACTGCCGGCGATCCGCGTGAAGTCGCGGAAGCCGCCAGCGGCATAGCGGAAAATTTCCAGGTTCTCGCTGCGCTTGGCCAGCGAGTCGACCAGGGTGAAGGCCAACAGGTGCGGCAGGTGGCTGGTGGCGGCGAGCACTTGGTCGTGGTGTTCTACCTCCATCGTCTCGACGTCCGCACCCAGCTCGCGCCACAGGCTCTCCACCAAGGCTAGCGCGGCCTCGTCGCTGTGCTCGCAGGGTGTCAGGATAACCTTGTGGCGACGGAACAGCTCCGCGTTGGCAGCCTCCACACCGCTCTGCTCGGACCCCGCGATGGGATGACCAGGCACCAGCCGCACGGTTTTGCCCTGAAACGCCAGGCGCGCAGCGCGCACCACGTTGCCCTTGGCACTACCGACGTCGGTCAGCACGGCGTCGCCCAAGTCGAGCTTGGCCAGTTCGGCCAGCAGCTTTTCCATGGCCAGGATAGGCACCGCCAGCTGGATCACCTCGGCCCCCTGACAGGCGGCCGCCAGATCGGTCTCGCAACGATCGACCACCCCCAACTGCACGGCCAGGCGGCGCGATTCGGCATCCAGATCGACGCCCACCACCTCGCGGCACAGGCCGCGCGCGCGCAGGCCCTTGGCGAAGGAGCCGCCGATCAGACCGAGGCCGACCACCACCAGGCGGCCGATCTTAGGGGCGCTCGATTGCACTGCGGTTACAGTCACGCCGACAACACCTTGGCCAGGGCCTCCAGGAAACGGGCATTCTCGCGCGGCAAGCCGATGGATACGCGCAGGAAGTTGGGCATGCGGTAGCCGGCCATCGGCCGCACGATCACCCCTTCACGCAGCAGCGCCTGGTTGATCGCCGCGGTATCGCGACCGAAGTCGACAGCGATGAAGTTGCCCTTGGAGGGAATCCAGCTCAGATCCAGCGCGCGCAGGCCGTCCTGCAGCTGTTGCATGCCGGCGTCGTTGAGGCGACGGCTCTCGGCCAGGTACTCGGCATCGGACAACGCGGCGCAGGCAGCGGCCAGGGCCAGGCTGTTGACGTTGAACGGCTGGCGCACGCGGTTGAGCACGTCGGCGATGGCCGGCGAGCTGATCGCGTAGCCCACGCGCAGCGCGGCCAGACCATAGGCCTTGGAGAAGGTGCGCGAGACCAACAGGTTGGGATGGCGCGCCAGATAATCCAGGCCATCGGGCAGTTCGTCGCCTTCGGCGTATTCGATATAGGCCTCGTCCAGCACCACCAGCACCGACTCCGGCACCTTGGCCAGGAAGCTTTCCAGCGCATCCGGACCGAACCAGGTGCCGGTCGGATTGTTGGGGTTGGCGATGAACACCACGCGCGTCTTATCGTCGATGGCCGCCAGCATCGCGTCCAGATCGTGACCGTAGTCCCTGGCCGGCACCACCTTGCCCTGCGCGCCGACGGCCTGAGTGGCGATGGGGTAGACGGCGAAGGCGTAGTCGCTGAACACGGCGTTGAGGCCAGGCGCCAGGTAGGCGCGAGCGACCAGCTCGAGGATGTCGTTGGAGCCGTTGCCCAGGGTGACCTGAGCCGCATCCACGCCATAACGCGCGGCCAGCGCGCTCTTGAGGGTGAAGCCGTTGCCATCGGGATAGCGGGTCAGCTCGTCCAGCTCGGCACGGATCGCGGCCAGCGCCTTGGCGCTGGGGCCGAGCGGATTTTCGTTGCTGGCCAGCTTGACGATACCGGCCGGGTCGAGGCCCAGCTCGCGGGCCAGCTCATCGACCGGCTTGCCCGGCACATAGGGGGACAGCTTCTGCACACCCGGCTGGGCCAGGGCGATGAAATCACAAGTCATAGCTACACGCCTCAAACTGCAAGCCGCAAGTCAGAAGCCGCGCGTCGATCCGCCTGCAGCTTGTGGCTTGCAGCTTGCGGCTGCTGTTTAGAGTACCGCCTTGGGATAGGAACCCAACACCTTCAGCGCCACGGCCTCCTGGCCGATCTTCTCCAGCACGTCCTTGATCAGCGGGTCGCGGTGGTGGCCGACGAAGTCGATGAAGAACACGTAGGTCCACTTGCCACTGCGCGACGGCCGCGTCTCGATGCGGGTCAGGTCGATGCCGTTGTTGTGGAACGGCACCAGAAGTTCGTGCAGCGCGCCCGGCTTGTTGCGCATGGAGACGATGATCGAGGTCTTGTCGTCGCCGGTCGGCGGCACTTCCTGGCTGCCGATGATGAGAAAACGCGTGGAGTTGTCCGGGCGATCCTCGATCTTTTCCGCCAGCTTGGTCAGGCCATACAGATTGGCCGCCATGTCGCCGGCGATGGCCGCACTGTTCCACTCGCTCTTGACCCGTTTGGCGGCGTCGGCGTTGCTGGAGACCGCCACGCGCTCGACGTTCGGGTAGTGCGCGTCCAGCCACTTGCGGCACTGCGCCAGCGACTGGGCATGGGAATAGATGCGGGTGATCTTGTCGGTCTTGGTGGTTTCGCCGACCAGCAGGTGATGGTGGATGCGCAGCTCGACTTCGCCGCAGATCACCATGTCGTGCTCGAGGAAGCTGTCGAGGGTGTGGTTGATCGCGCCCTCGGTGGAGTTCTCCACCGGCACCACGCCGAAGTTCACCGCACCGGCGGCCACCTCACGGAACACTTCGTCGATGGCGGCCATCGGCACGCTGATCACGGCATGACCGAAGTGCTTCATCGCCGCAGCCTGGCTGAAGGTGCCCTCGGGGCCGAGGTAGGCGACCTTGAGCGGGTTCTCCAGGGCCAGGCAGGAAGACATGATTTCGCGGAACAGCCGCGCCATTTCCTCATTGCCCAGCGGGCCCTTGTTGCGCTCCATGATGCGCTTGAGCACCTGAGCCTCGCGCTCGGGGCGATAGAACACCGGCGACTCGCCTTCCTTGAGCTCCTTCATCTTCACCCGCGCCACTTCTTCGGCGCAGCGCGCGCGGTCACTGATCAGCTCGAGGATGCGCTCGTCGAGGTTGTCGATGCGCAGGCGCAGCGCCTGCAGCTCCTGTTCCGACATATCAGGCGTGCTCCTTCTCGAACTCGGCCATATAGGCCACCAGCGCCTCGACCGCATCCAGGCCGACGGCGTTGTAGATGGAAGCGCGCATGCCGCCTACCGAGCGATGGCCCTTGAGGTTGAGCAGGCCGCGCTCATCGGCGCCGGCGAGGAAGGCCTTGTCCAGCTTCTCGTCGGCCAGGCGGAACGGCACGTTCATCCAGGAACGGGCGTTGTGGGCGATGGGGTTGCTGTAGAAATCGCTGCCGTCGATGGCCTTGTACAGCAGGTCCTTCTTGGCGCGGTTGATGCGTTCCATGGCCTCGACGCCGCCCTGCTCCTTGAGCCACTGGAACACCAGGCCGGACAGGTACCAGGAATAGGTGGCCGGAGTGTTGTACATCGAGCCGTTGTCGGCCGAGATCTTGTAGTCGAGCATGGTCGGGCAGCTGGAGCGGGCGCGACCGAGCAGATCCTCGCGCACGATCACCACCACCAGACCGCTGGGGCCGATGTTCTTCTGCGCACCGGCGTAGATGAGGCCGAACTGCGAGACGTCGATGGGACGCGAGAGGATATCCGAGGACATGTCCACCACCAGCGGGATGTCGCCGGTCTGCGGCACCCAGTCGAACTGCAGACCGCCGATGGTCTCGTTGCTGCAGTAATGCACGTAGGCGGCATTCTTCGACAGTTGCCAGTCGTTCTGCCCGGGAATGGCGAAGTAGTCGTAGGACTTGGCGCTGGCGGCGACATTGATGGCGCCGTAGCGACGAGCCTCCTCGATGGCCTTCTTCGACCAGATGCCGGTCTCGACATAGTCGGCCACGCCGTCTTCGGGCAGCAGGTTGAGCGGGATCTCAGCGAACTGCTGGCTGGCGCCGCCCTGCAGGAACAGCACCTTGTAGTCGTTGGGCACGGCGAGCAGATCGCGCAGGTCCTGCTCAGCCTGGCTGGCGATGGCCACGTACTCGTCGCTGCGATGGCTCATCTCCATCACCGACAGGCCCTTGCCTTGCCAGTCGAGCATCTCGGCCTGGGCGCGTTGCAGTACAGCGGTCGGCAGCGCGGCGGGGCCGGCGCAGAAGTTAAAAGCTCGCTTGCTCACGTCTGTCTCTCTCAGATTCACAGAACGCCACCACCAGACGATGGCATGTCCAAACTGTCTGCCGTGCTCGCGCGAGGCGCTTCAGCCGCGACTGAAGCGCCACCTGCGCAGCCGGGTTTTACTCCTCGCTGCCTTCCTCGGCGTCGACGATCGGCGCATCGGCGCTGTCGGCGACTTCAGCGCCCTCTTCGCCCTCGAGCAGTTCGTCCTCTTCCACCGGCGTCGGCTCCTGCACACGCTCCAGGCCGACCAGGGTCTCGTCCTTGGCCAGCTTGATCAGGGTCACGCCCTGTGTGTTACGGCCGGAGCTGGACACTTCGTCGACACGGGTACGCACCAGGGTGCCCTGATCGGAAATCAGCATGATTTCCTCGCCGTCCTGTACCTGGATGGCGCCGACCAGCTTGCCGTTACGCTCACTGGTGACCATGGCGATGACGCCCTGACCGCCACGACCGCGACGGGGGAACTTGCCCAACCCGGTGCGCTTGCCGAAGCCACGCTCGGAGGCGGTGAGGATCTGCGCGCCGGACTCGGGAATCAGCATGGAGATCAGGCGCTGATCCTTGCCCAGGCGCATGCCGCGCACGCCGCGGGCGGTACGGCCCATGGTGCGCACCTTGCTCTCGGCGAAACGCAGTACCTTGCCGGCGTCCGAGAACAGCATGACTTCCTTGGCGCCGTCGGTGATGGCGGCGGCGATCAGGGTGTCGCCCTCTTCCAGCTTCAGGGCGATCAGGCCGGCGCTACGCGGACGGCTGAACTGCACCAGCGGAGTCTTCTTCACGGTACCGAACGCGGTGGCCATGAAGATGAAGGCGCCAGTCGGCTCGGCGACCAGCTCGGGGGTTTCGCCCTCGACTTCCTCGACTTCCTCGGCCTCGACCACTTCGGTGGCTTCGCCTTCGATCACCAGGCCTTCGTCGTCCAGGTCCTCATCAGCCCCGGCGCTCTGCTGCAGGGCTTCCAGGTCGATCTGCAGCATGGCGGTGATGCGCTCACCCTCGTCCAGCGGCAGCAGGTTGACCAGCGGACGACCGCGGGCGGCACGCGAGGCCTCGGGGATTTCGAAGGTGCGCAGCCAGTAGACCTTGCCCTTGCTGGAGAACAGCAACAGGGTCGCATGACTGTTGGCCACCAGCAGGTGCTCGACGTAGTCCTCGTCCTTCACCCCGGTGGCGGACTTGCCCTTGCCACCGCGGCGCTGCGCCTCGTAGGCGGCCAGCGGCTGGCTCTTGGCGTAGCCACCATGGGAGATGGTGACGACACGCTCTTCCTCGGTGATCAGATCGGCGATGGTCAGGTCCTGACGCGAGGCGATGATCTCGGTGCGACGGGCGTCGCCGAATTCGGCCTTGACCTTCTCCAGCTCCTCGCGGATGACTTCCATCAGGCGCTCGGGGCTGGTCAGGATGCGGATCAGCTCGCCGATCAGGCTGAGAATTTCCTGGTATTCGGCCAGCAGCTTCTCGTGCTCCAGACCGGTGAGGCGGTGCAGACGCAGTTCGAGGATGGCCTGAGCCTGCTCCGGCGACAGGTAGTACTTGCCTTCGCGCAGGCCGTATTGCGGATCCAGCCCTTCCGGGCGGCAGGAGTCGGCGCCGGCGCGCTCGACCATGGCTTCGACCGCGCTGGATTCCCAGGCGGTGGCGATCAGACGCTCCTTGGCTTCGGCCGGAGTCGGCGAGGCCTTGATCAGCTCGATCACCGGGTCGATGTTGGACAGCGCCACCGCCTGACCTTCGAGGATGTGGCCGCGCTCGCGCGCCTTGCGCAGTTCGTAGACGGTACGCCGGGTCACCACTTCGCGGCGGTGACGGACGAACACTTCGAGCATGTCCTTGAGGTTCATGGTCTTCGGCTGACCGTCGACCAGCGCCACGACGTTGATGCCGAACACGCTCTGCATCTGGGTCTGGGCGTACAGATTGTTCAGCACCACGTCCGGCACTTCGCCGCGACGCAGCTCGATCACCACGCGCATACCATCCTTGTCGGACTCGTCGCGCAGTTCGGTGATGCCTTCGATCTTCTTCTCTTTGACCAGCTCGGCGATCTTCTCGATCAGACGCGCCTTGTTCAGCTGATACGGCAGCTCGGTGACCACCAGTTGCTGACGACCGCCGACCTTGTCGATGTCCTCGACCTCGACACGAGCACGGATGTAGATGCGCCCGCGGCCGGTACGGTAGGCCTCGATAATGCCGGCACGGCCGTTGATGATGCCCGCGGTGGGGAAATCAGGGCCGGGGATGTACTGCATCAGGTCATCGACTGTCAGGTCAGCGTTGTCGATCAGCGCCAGGCAGCCATCGATCACCTCGGAGAGGTTGTGCGGCGGGATGTTGGTGGCCATGCCCACGGCGATACCGGACGAGCCGTTGACCAGCAGGTTCGGCACCTTGGTCGGCATCACCGCCGGAATCTGCTCGGTGCCGTCGTAGTTGGGCACCCAGTCGACGGTTTCCTTGTCCAGGTCGGCCAGCAGTTCATGAGCCAGCTTGGTCATGCGCACTTCGGTGTATCGCATGGCCGCGGCGTTGTCGCCGTCCACCGAACCGAAGTTGCCCTGGCCGTCGACCAGCAGGTAACGCAGGGAGAAGTCCTGAGCCATCCGCACGATGGTGTCGTACACCGCGGTGTCGCCGTGCGGGTGGTATTTACCGATCACGTCACCGACCACACGGGCCGATTTCTTGTAGGGCTTGTTCCAGTCGTTGCCCAGTTCGCTCATGGCATAGAGCACACGGCGGTGTACCGGCTTCAAGCCATCGCGCGCATCCGGCAGCGCACGCCCGACGATCACGCTCATCGCGTAGTCGAGGTAGGACTGTTTCAGCTCGTCTTCGATATTGACCGGGAGGATTTCTTTGGCCAGTTCGCCCATGAGAAGCCTGGTTCCTTTTTCTGGTGAAACTCCGCGTCATTCTTCCTGGAACGCCATGGAGCACGTCGCGATAGCTTCAAGCCATCAACGACTCACGACAAATCAACGAGTTATGTCACGATTCGATGCAGTGACGGAGGCTGCAGCCAGCCCCCTTGAGAACTGCCGGAGATTACCACAAAGCGTGCCGCGCACCTACCCCGCAACAGGGTGCGCCTGGCGAACTCAGTGCAGTCGCTTGCGGCACATCAGTTGCGCCAGCTTGGTGCTGTCCGGACGCTCGATCACACCCTTCTCGGTCACGATGTAGTCGACCAGATCCGCCGGCGTCACATCGAATACCGGGTTGACCGCAGGCACATCGGCTGCCACCGGCTGCCCCGCCACTTCCAGCAGCTCACTGCCACTGCGTTCCTCCAGCAGGATGTCGTCGCCACTTTCCAGACTCATGTCGATGGTCGAGCTGGGCGCCACCACCATGAAGCGCACGCCGTGGTGCATGGCGTTGACCGCCAACTGGTAGGTGCCGATCTTGTTGGCGACATCACCGTTTGCCGTGATCCGATCGGCGCCGACTATCACCCAGGTGATGCCCTTGGTCTTCATCAGGTGCGCCGCAGCCGCATCGACATTCAGACTGACCGGCACGCCATCGCCGGCCAGCTCCCAGGCGGTCAGCCGCGCCCCCTGCAGCCAGGGCCGGGTTTCATCGACATAGACATGCTCGAGCAAGCCTTCCAGATGCGCGGCACGAATCACCCCCAGCGCCGTACCGAAGCCGCCGGTAGCCAGCGCTCCGGCATTGCAATGGGTCAGCACCACCTGCGGATTGCCCTGATGCTTGCGAATCAGCTCCATGCCCAGCTGCGCCATGGTCAGATTGGCCTCGCGGTCACTGGCGTGAATGCCGACCGCCTCGGCCTCCAGCTGCCCCAGCACCTCACCATCGTCCTTGAGCCGTGCCAGACGCTCGCGCATGCGCTGCAGCGCCCAGAAAAGATTCACCGCCGTAGGCCGCGACTGCTCGAGACGGGCAAAATCCGCCTCCAGCGCCTCACGCCAGTCCCCACCGGCCTGCAGCCGGGCGCGAGCACCCAGCACCAGGCCATAGGCGACGGCGATACCAATGGCCGGTGCGCCGCGCACCACCATGTCGCGAATCGCATCGGCCACTTCTGCAGCATGGTCGAAGCGCAACCAGGTCTGCCGATGCGGCAGCAGGCGCTGATCGAGCAGATACAGCGCGCCGTCGCGCCACTCGATTGCCTGAACCCTCTCCACCGCCAGCAATTGCTCGCGCATCGCGCACTCCATCCTTAACCGCCAAAAAATCGCGGATTATACGCAGACCGGCAGGCGCCAGCCGAACAATCCGGCACGTCCTCACGACTTCAAGCTACGCGCGTTCATCTATACACTGGCCACCTTCCTTGCACCGATCAAGCCAGACGGACAATCCTCATGCCCGAAGCCCCTCTCGACCTGTTGCTGCTGCCCACCTGGCTGGTGCCCGTGGAACCAGCCGGGGTCGTGCTGCGCGATCACGGCCTGGGCATTCGCGATGGGCGTATCGCCCTGATCGCCCCGCGCGCCGAGGCGCTGCGCCATCCGGCAACGCAGGTGCGAGAGCTGTCGCAATGCCTGATCGCCCCCGGACTGATCAACGCCCACGGCCACGCCGCCATGACCCTGCTGCGCGGCATTGCCGACGACCTGCCGCTGATGACCTGGCTGCACGACCACATCTGGCCCGCCGAGGGCAAGTGGGTCGACGAGGATTTCGTCCGCGACGGCACCGATCTGGCCATCGCCGAGCAGATCAAGGGCGGCATCAGCTGCTTCTCCGACATGTATTTCTACCCGCAGACCGCCGCCGAGTGCGTGCACAATGCCGGTGTGCGCGCGCAGATCACCGTCCCGGTACTGGACTTCCCGGTGCCCGGCGCCCTGAACGCTGCCGAGGCGCTGCGCAAGGGCCTGCAGCTGTTCGATGACCTCAAGCAGCACCCGCGCATCCGCATCGCCTTTGGCCCCCACGCGCCCTACACGGTCAGCGACGACAAGCTGGAACAGATCCGCGTGCTGGCTGACGAGCTGGATGCCGGCATTCATATGCACGTGCACGAAACCGCCCAGGAAGTCGCCGAGGCCGTCAGCAAGCACGGCGAGCGCCCGCTGGCGCGCCTGGCTCGCCTCGGCCTGCTCGGCCCGCGCTTCCAGGCGATACACATGACGCAGATCGATGACGAGGATCTGGCGCTGCTGGTGGAGCACAACTGCAGCGTCGTGCACTGCCCCGAATCCAACCTGAAACTGGCCAGCGGCTTCTGCCCGGTCGAACGCCTGTGGCAGGCCGGCGTCAATGTCGCCATCGGCACCGACGGGGCGGCGAGCAACAATGATCTCGATCTGCTCGGCGAAACCCGCACCGCCGCCTTGCTGGCCAAGGCCGTCGCCGGGTCAGCCACCGCCCTCAATGCCCACAGCGCCTTGCGCATGGCCACCCTCAATGGTGCCCGCGCACTGGGCCTTGAAACCCAGACCGGCTCCCTGGAGCCGGGCAAACTGGCCGACGTGGTCGCCTTCGATCTTTCCGGCCTGGCTCAGCAGCCGATCTACGACCCGGTCTCGCAGCTCATCTACGCCAGCGGCCGAGATTGCGTGAAGCATTTGTGGGTCGGCGGCAAGCAGCTGCTGGACGACGGGCGCCTGACGCGCATGGATGAAGGCGAGCTGATCGCCAAGGCCCGCGTCTGGGGCGAGAAAATCGCCAAAAAATGACCGCGGCACGGCGGCACCACCACTGCGACAAACTGACATACATTGAACGACCCCGAGCCGTCCCATGCCGGCGCCGAAACTGGCAACATGGCGGCAATACGCTTTCCCTGCTTTGAAAGAGATGCTTATGAGCAACGTCGACCGCGCCGAAATCGCCAAATTCGAGGCCCTGGCTCACCGCTGGTGGGACCGCGAGAGCGAGTTCAAACCCCTGCACGACATCAATCCGCTGCGGGTCAACTGGATCGACGAGCGCGTCGGCCTGGCCGGCAAGCGCGTGCTCGACGTCGGCTGTGGCGGCGGCATCCTCAGCGAGGCCATGGCCCAGCGCGGCGCCACGGTGACGGGCATCGACATGGGTGAAGCGCCACTGTCGGTGGCGCAGCTGCATCAGCTGGAGTCCGGGGTCGAGGTCGAGTACCGGCAGATCACCGCCGAAGCCCTGGCCGAGGAGATGTCCGGCCAGTTCGACGTGGTCACCTGCCTTGAGATGCTCGAGCACGTGCCCGATCCGTCCTCGGTGATCCGCGCCTGCCACAGGCTGGTCAAGCCGGGCGGCCAGGTGTTCTTCTCCACCATCAACCGCAACCCGAAGTCCTACCTGTTCGCGGTGATCGGCGCCGAGTACATCCTGCGCCTGCTGCCGCGCGGCACCCACGACTTCAAGAAGTTCATCCGCCCGTCCGAGCTGGGCGCCTGGAGCCGCGCAGCCGGGCTGGAGGTCAAGGACATCATCGGCCTGACCTACAACCCGCTGACCAAGCATTACAAGCTGGAAGCCGATGTCGACGTCAACTACATGATCCAGACGCTGAGGAAAGCCTGATGCGTTTGCGCGCAGTACTGTTCGACATGGACGGCACCCTGCTCGACTCGGCGCCGGACTTCATTGCCGTCACTCAGGCCATGCGGAGCGCGCGGGGCCTGCCGCCGCTGGCGGACAAGGCCATTCGCGACCAGGTGTCGGGAGGCGCGCGCGCCATGGTTGCCTGCGCCTTCGCTGAAGACCCGGATTCGGCCGCCTTCGAGACCCTGCGCCAGGAGTTCCTCGAACGTTATCAGGAGCATTGCGCGGTACTGACTCGCCCCTTCGACGGCATCGAAGCGCTGCTCGCCGACATCGAACAGGCGCGCCTGCCGTGGGGCGTGGCCACCAACAAGCCGCTGCGCTACGCCGAGCCGATCATGCATCGCCTGAATCTCGCCGAGCGCTCGGCGGTGCTGGTGTGCCCGGATCACGTGGCGCTGAGCAAGCCCGCACCGGACATGCTGCTGCTGGCCTGCGAGAAGATCGGCGTACAGCCGCAAGAGGTGCTGTTCATCGGTGACGACGAGCGCGACATCGAATCCGGACGCGCCGCCGGCTGCAGAACCGCAGCGGTCACCTACGGTTATATCCACCCCGAAGACAACCCGCGCAACTGGGGCGCCGACGTGGTCGTGGATCACCCGCTGGAGCTGCGCGCAGTACTCGATCGAGCGCTCTGCAGCTGCTGAGCCACCTCTCCTCTGTTTTGGCGGGCATGCCCCGCCCCATTTCAGCATCGCGAAGGACCCTGAACATGTTCGACTACACCGCCCGCCCCGACCTGCTCAAGGATCGGGTGATCCTGATCACCGGCGCCGGCCGCGGCATCGGTGCGGCTGCGGCCAAGAGCTTCGCCGCCCACGGCGCCACCGTTTTGCTGCTGGGCAAGACCGAAGCCAACCTGAGCCAGGTCTACGACGAGATCGAGGCCGCCGGTCATCCGCAGCCGGTGGTGATCCCCTTCAACCTGGAAACCGCTCTGCCGCACCAGTACGACGAGCTGGCGGTGATGATCGAGAACGAATTCGGCCGCCTCGACGGCCTGCTGCACAACGCCTCGATCCTCGGCCCGCGCACGCCGCTGGAACAACTCTCCGGCGACAACTTCATGCGCGTGATGCACGTCAACGTCAACGCCATGTTCATGCTCAGCAGCACCCTGCTGCCGCTGCTCAAGCTGTCGCAGGACGCCTCGGTGGTATTCACCTCTAGCAGCGTCGGGCGCAAGGGCAAGGCCTATTGGGGCGCCTACGCGGTATCCAAGTTCGCCACCGAAGGCCTGATGCAGGTGATGGCGGACGAGCTGGACGGCATCAGTAACGTGCGCGCCAACAGCATCAACCCGGGCGCCACCCGCACCGCCATGCGCGCCCAGGCCTACCCGGGCGAAAACCCGGCCACCCGGCCAGCGCCGGAAGAGATCATGCCCGTCTACCTCTACCTGATGGGGCCGGACAGCAGCGGCGTCAACGGCCAGGCTTTCGACGCTCAGTGACGGGCCGATGCCCCGGCGCCTGGCGCTGGGGTGGCTCGCGACAGAAAGTTGCCACCGGCAAACGTGAACGGCATCACATTGCCACCTGACACGCCAGACAACCGGCAAACGGCAACGGATGGCCGCCTGCCACCACCACTAAGTGACTGACTTCACAGGATTTTCAGCTCATTTGAACCACCTGGCACGCTTTTCGCTCTAACCCTCTTGTCGCACCATCGCGCCAGAGGTTCAGCTCCATGGTCCCCCCCAGCCAGTCCAACACCATCGATTTCGACGCCGCCAAGCTGCAGCGCCTCGGCTTCACCGGCAACCGCAATCTGCCGCTCAAGCCCGTCAGCCTGGTCATGTTGCGTCAGCAGCTGAGCCTGCAACTGCAGACCAGCCTGGATGTCGAACGCATCCTCAGCCTGTTCTTTCGCGAGGTGCAGCGGCTGGTCCCCCTCGATGCCCTGGCCTTTCAGCATCCCTCGCATGACCTGCGCCTGGAGCTGGGCGAGCGCGCGCCGCACTCGGCCGGCTACCGCCTGAGTCATGAAGGTGAGTACCTGGGTGAACTGATCTTCCGGCGCAAGCAGCGCTTTTCCGACGACGAGCTGGCGCAGCTGGAATCGCTGCTGGCCTGCCTGCTGTTCCCCCTGCGCAACGCGCTGCTGTACCGCACCGCGCTGAAGAGTGCGCTGCGCGACCCGCTGACCGACACCGGCAACCGCATCGCCATGGACCAGGTGCTGCAACGCGAGGTGGATCTGGCCCGCCGCAATCTGCAGCCGCTGTCGCTGCTGATGCTCGACATCGATCATTTCAAGGTCATCAACGACAGCCACGGCCACGCGCTGGGCGACGAGGTACTGAAGGCCGTCGCGCAAACGCTGAAAAACCAGCTGCGCAACATCGATATGGTGTTCCGCTACGGCGGCGAGGAGTTTCTGGTGATTCTCTCCGGCACCAATCGCGAAGGGGCAGCCCTGGTGGGCGAACGCCTGCGCTTTGCCGTGCTCGAGCTGCAGTGTCTGGATGCCGGCCGGCCGATCGAGGTTTCCATCAGCCTGGGCTGCGCCAGCCTGCTGCCGGGCGAATCCGGTGAAAGCCTGCTGCGCCGCGCCGACAGCGCCCTGTATGTGGCCAAGCGCGAAGGACGCAACCGCCTGACCATGGCCGGTTGAAACGACGCAGCAGTAACGAAAAAGGGCCCTGCGAGGGCCCTTTTTCATGAACGACTGTCAGCGCTTGC
>NZ_JAODYT010000024.1:0-62359 GCF_029834875.1 Pseudomonas sp. GD04158
CAGCAAGAAGGCGCGCAAGATGGGCGGCAAGGCGCTGACCTATGGCGGCCTGGCTGCGCTCGGCGTGATGGCCTACAAGGCCTACGGCAACTGGCAGGCGCAGCAGGCCCTGCAGGGCGGCGCGCAGCCGGTGGAACCGCAGACCCTGGACCGTCTGCCGGCGCCGCAGGCCGAGCAGCACAGCCGCGCCATTCTCAAGGCACTGGTGGCGGCGGCCAAGGCCGATGGCCATGTCGATGATCGTGAGCGCCAGTTGATCGAGGAGGAGCTGGGCAAGCTGGCGCAGGACGCCGAGCTGCAAGCCTGGCTGCACGCCGAGCTGAACAAGCCATTGGACCCGGCCGACGTGGCGCGTGCCGCCAGCACGCCGGAAATGGCTGCGGAAATGTACCTGGCCAGCGTGCTGATGGTGGACGAGGAGCACTTCATGGAGCGCGCCTACCTCGAAGAGCTGGCGCGGCAGCTGCAGCTGGCGCCGGCGCTGAAGAGCGAGCTGGAGGCCCAGGTGCGTCTGGAGGCGGCGCGCGTCTGAGCCCGTCCTCAGTCGGCGTGCCAGCTCCGGCCTTGTGGTGGCGCCTCGCCGGACCAGTCGATGCCGTGGTCGGCCAGGTAGGCATCGACGGCGGCACCCACCGTGGGCTGGATGCGTTGCTCGCCGTGCTCGCGCAGCAGGCCGAAGCGGCGCAGCTTGTCCTTGACCGGGCCCTTGACCTCGGCGAAATGCAGCTCGATCCCAGCATCGGCCAGCATCTGCTCCAGCTCGGCGAGCATGTCGGCGGAGGTCACGTCGATGCTGGTCACCGGTTCGGCCGTCACCACCAGGCGGCGCACCGGCGTCGGTGACTGGGCGATGGCCTTGAGCACGCACTGCTGAAACTGTTCGGCATTGGCGAAGAACAGCGGTGCGTCCCAGCGAAACAGCACCAGGCCGGGCACCAGGCGGGCCTCGGGGTGACGCTCGATATCGTGGAAGCCGCGAATGCCGTCGACCTGGCCAAGCACCGCATAGTAGGGGCGCCAGCCGTCCCAGAGAAATTCGATCACCGCCAGCAGCACGGCGATGCCGATGCCGGGGATGGCGCCGAAGGTGGCCACGCCGGCGAAACAGGCCATCGACAGCCAGAACTCCCACTGCTGCACGCGGAAGATGCGCTTGAGGTCGGCGATCTCGAACAGGCCGATCACCGCGGCGATCACCACGGCTGCCAGGGCGCTGGCCGGCAGGTACTGCATCAGGTTCGGGGCGGCGATCAGCAGTCCGGCCACTGCCAGGGCACCGACCACGCCGGTCAGCTGCGTCTGCGCCCCGGCGGCCTCGGCCACCGGTGTACGCGAGGCGCTGCTGCTGACGGGAAAACCCTGAAAGAAGCCGCCAATCAGATTGGCTGCGCCCAGGCCGACCATTTCCTGGTTGGGGTCGACGTAGCGCCCGCTGCGCGCGGCATAGGTGCGCGACAGCACGCTGGTGTCGGCGAAGGCCACCAGCGCCGCCGCCACGCCGCCCAGCACCACGCTGGCCAGATCGACGCCGCTGAGCCAGGGCAGGGTGAAGCTCGGCAGGCCCTGAGGCAGCTCGCCCAGTGTCGCGACGCCGTGCTGGCTCAGGTCCAGCAGGTCCACCGCCAGGGTCGCGAGCGTGACCGCGATGAGGATGCCGGGCAGTCGCCGGAAGCGCCTGAGTGCGAGGATCAGCGCCAGGGTACCGCCACCGACGATGAAGCTGGGCCAGTTGACCAGGCCAGCCAGCAGGGCGTTGGCGATGGCCCAGATGTCCTGCACCGACCCCTGGCTGTCGATGGAAAAGCCGAACAGCTTGGGCGTCTGGCTGATCACCACGCTCAGGGCGATGCCGTTCATGTAGCCGTAGCGGATCGGCTTGGACAGCAGTTCGGTGATGAAGCCCAGGCGCAGCAGGCCCGCGACGATGCAGGTGAGCCCGGCCACCACCGCCATCATGCTGGCCAGGATCACTGCGCGCATCGGCTCGCCGCCCGACAGGGGCAGCACCACGGCGAGAATCACGGCGGTGAGCGCCGAGTCCGGGCCGAGCACCAGAATCCGGCTGGGGCCGAACAGGGCGTAGGCCAGCAGCGGCACCATGGTCGCGTACAGGCCGTAGATGCCCGGTACCCCCGAGGCTTCCGCGTAGGCGATGCCCACCGGCACCAGCATGGCGGTCAGCACCAGCCCGGCGGCGAGATCCTTGGGCAGCCAGGCCATCTGGTAGTGCCTGAGCACCAGCAGGCCGGGCAGCCAGCGCTGCCAGCCGCGAGGCTGTTCGACGACGGGGAGCGGCTTGGGTGGCGTGGACGGCATCGCAGCGGGCTCTGGGGGGACATCGCTAGTGTAACGACAAGGCCGAGCGGTTGGATCGCCCGCGCCGCAGCGATCATGCACGCATCATTCAGGGCCCTTATGTCCGACCAAAAGATCATTCTGCCTTCGCATGTCGCCGGCTAGTCTCTGAGTCTGGATACCCGAGCCTTGCGAGGACGCTCATGGCGCAGACGCCCCTGGACAGTTATGACTACCTGATCGTCGGAGCAGGCCCGGCCGGTTGCCTGTTGGCCAATCGCCTGTCTGCCGACCCCGGCGTCAGCGTACTGCTGATCGAGGCCGGTGGGCGCGACAACTACCCCTGGATCCATATTCCCGTCGGTTACCTCTATTGCATCGGCAACCCGCGTACCGACTGGTGCTACAACACCGAGGCCGACCCCGGCCTGCACGGGCGCGCGCTGAAGTACCCGCGCGGCAGGGTGCTCGGCGGCTGCTCGTCGATCAACGGCATGATCTACATGCGTGGCCAGGCGGCCGATTACGACGGTTGGGCGGCGGCCGGCAATCCCGGTTGGGCCTGGCGTGACGTGCTGCCGCTGTTCAAGCGATCGGAAAATCACTTTGCCGGCGCCAGCGACCTGCATGGCGGCGATGGCGAGTGGCGGGTCGAGCGCCAGCGCCTGTCCTGGGACATTCTCGAAGCCTTCCGTGAGGCGGCGGCGCAGAGCGGCATCGCCCGCATCGATGACTTCAATGGCGGCGACAACGAGGGCTGCAGCTACTTTCAGGTCAACCAGAAGCGCGGCGTGCGCTGGAACGCCTCCAAGGCCTTTCTCCGCGATATTCGCCAGCGTCCTAACCTGCGGGTGCTGACCGGCGCCGAAGCCGAGCGCCTGGAGCTGGAGGGCGGCCGCGCCAGTGCGCTGTGGCTGCGCTGGCAGGGGCGGGCGCTACGGGTGGCGGCGCGCCGCGAGATCGTTCTCTGCGCCGGGGCCATCGGCTCGCCGGCCTTGCTGCAGCGTTCCGGTATCGGCCCGCGGCCGCTGCTCGAACGCCTCGGCATCGGGGTGAAGCACGAGCTGCCAGGCGTCGGCGAGAACCTGCAGGATCACCTGCAATTGCGCCTGATCTACCGCGTCGAGGGGGTGAAGACGCTCAATCGCATCGTCGCCACGCCCTGGGGCAAGCTGGGCATGGGCCTGGAATACCTGCTCAAGCGCAGTGGGCCGCTGTCCATGGCGCCCAGTCAGTTGGGCGCCTTCGCCAAGTCCGACCCCGGCCAGGCGCGTGCCAACCTGCAGTATCACGTGCAGCCGCTGTCGCTGGAGCGCTTTGGCGAGCCCCTGCACGATTTCCCGGCCTTTACCGCCTCGGTGTGCAACCTGCGCCCGCACAGTCGTGGTCGTGTCGCGATCACCTCTGTGGACGCAGCAGTCGCGCCTTCGATCCAGCCCAACTACCTGAGCGACGAGCGCGACCTGCAGGTGGCCGCCGATGCCATCCGCCTGACCCGGCGCATCGTCGCCGCACCTGCGCTGGCCGGCTACCGGCCGCAGGAGTACAAGCCCGGGCCGGATTACCAGAGCGAGGCCGATCTGCAGCGCGCTGCGGGGGAGATCGGCACCACCATCTTCCATCCGGTCGGCACCTGCGCCATGGGACAGGGGCAGGGCGCGGTGGTCGATGCCCGCCTGCGCGTGCAAGGCATCGCCGGGTTGCGGGTGGTCGATGCCTCCATCATGCCGACCATCACCTCCGGCAATACCTGCTCGCCGGTACTGATGATCGCGGAGAAGGCGGCGCAGATGATCGCCGCCGATGCACGCGCGGCGATAAGCAGGGTGTCGCAGCGCGAGCCTGGTTGCGCGGTGAGCGCGTGACCGGTCGAGCCGAGCCTTGGCGGGCGAGGCGACAGCTGTGCTCTGGTAGCATTGGGCGTCGATGACTGGAGACGAACATGGCTCTGCGTGTAGCGCTGATCGGGTTGGGCTTGCTGCAGGTCGCTACGGGCATCGTAGCTGGCGACCTGGCGCTGGACCAGCGCGCCTTGCTCCTGGAGGACAGCCGCTTGCCGCGTGAGGCGGCCCTGGATCGTCTGCAGCAGGTGCGCTTCGCCTTTCGCGAGGCGGCGCCTGAGGCCGGCGAGTGGCCGCTGTGGTCGCGTACCTACGGTATCCAGGGGAGCTGGGACGACGCCGGCCTCGAGCGCCGCGGCGAGGGGCTGCTGATGGGGATGGATCGTGCGCTGGGTGGGCAGTGGATCGGCGGTGTGCTGGGTGGAGTGGCGCGTGCCCGGCTGGATCATGATCAGGGTCATGGCCGCACCGACAGTCATTACCTTGGGGTCTACGCCGCGACGCGGGTATACAACCAGTTGGGGTTTCGGCTCGGGGTGCTGCACGGCTGGCATGAGCTGGAACGGCGCGATGGCGCGCGCAGTTGGCAGCTGTTTGGCGAAAGCAGTTACGCCCTGGACTATCGCGATTTCACCTTGGAGCCATTTGCCGGCCTGGCGTTCGTGCATCTGGATGCCGACGCCCGGCGTTTCGACGGACTGCGCCTGGCGGCAGCGCACGAGCAGGCCGGTTACCTGACGCTTGGCTGGCGTCTGGCCGCGCCCTGGTACTGGCAGCAGCGCAAGTGGGTAGGGCGTGCCAGTCTGGCGCTGCGGCAGAACCTGGGCAGCGACCGCTTGCGTGACGAGGCGATCGACGGCCAGGGCGCACCCCAGCAGTTGCACAGTCGTGAGTTCGAGCGCAGCAGCCTGCGTCTCGACCTGAGCCTGGATCATGAACTCAGCCGCAGTCTCTACCTAGGCCTGACCTATGCGGGCCATTACGCCGAAGACGCGCGCGACAACGCCCTGGCAGCACGCCTGAGCCTGAAGTTCTGAGCGCGCCCCGCCGGTCATCCAGCGGGCTGCCAGGGGGCTTCGAGTCGGGTATACTCGCCGGCTTTTCAGAAACTTTGCGGTCACGGCTCTTGCCGTGCTCGGCCAGGGCAGCGCATCAGCCGCTCGGGCGAGCCGGATTGGGCTGTTTCGCGTCTATTGCCCGAGAGTGCTGCCCACCATGGAAATCAATCCGATCCTCAACAGCATCAAGGACCTGTCCGAACGTACCCAGTCAATTCGGGGGTATCTTTGACTACGATCACAAGCATGATCGTTTGGTCGAAGTAAACCGCGAGCTGGAAGACGCCAGCGTCTGGAACAAGCCCGAGTATGCCCAAGCCCTGGGCCGCGAGCGCGCCATGCTGGCGCAGATCGTCGAAACCATCGACGACCTCACCGGCAGCCTGGCCGATTCCAGGGACCTGCTGGAAATGGCCGCCGAAGAGAACGACGAAGGTGCGGTGAACGACATCGTCGCCGAAGTCGAGCGCCTGCGCGAGATCCTCGAGAAGCTGGAGTTCCGCCGCATGTTCAGCGGCGAGATGGACCCGAACAACTGCTACTTGGACATCCAGGCCGGCTCCGGTGGTACCGAAGCGCAGGACTGGGCCAACATCCTGCTGCGCATGTACCTGCGCTGGGCCGACAAGCGTGGCTTCGACGCCACCATTATCGAGCTGTCCGAAGGTGAAGTCGCCGGCATCAAGGGCGCCACCGTGCACATCAAGGGCGAGTACGCCTTCGGCTGGCTGCGCACCGAGATCGGCGTGCACCGCCTGGTGCGCAAGAGTCCGTTCGACTCCGGCGCCCGTCGCCACACCTCGTTCTCGGCGGTGTTCGTGTCCCCCGAGATCGACGACAAGGTGGAGATCGAGATCAACCCGGCCGACCTGCGCATCGACACCTACCGCTCCTCCGGCGCCGGTGGTCAGCACGTCAACACCACCGATTCGGCGGTGCGTATCACCCACGTGCCGACCAACACCGTGGTCGCCTGCCAGAACGAACGTTCCCAGCACGCCAACAAGGACACCGCGATGAAGATGCTGCGGGCCAAGTTGTACGAGCTGGAAATGCAGAAGCGCAACGCCGCCTCGCAGGCGCTGGAAGACTCCAAGTCGGATATCGGCTGGGGGCATCAGATCCGCTCCTACGTGCTCGATGACTCGCGCATCAAGGACCTGCGTACCGGTGTCGAGCGTAGCGACTGCCAGAAGGTCCTCGATGGCGACCTCGACGGCTACCTCGAGGCTAGCCTGAAACAGGGCCTGTAACCCTTACCCTGTAGGAGTCCGCCGGCTCCTACCAAACCCCATTTGCATTTACGCGTCAGGCAGATAACGACCATGAGCGACCAACAACTCGACCAGCCCAGCCTCAGCCACGAAGAGCGTCAGCACGAAGAAAACAAGCTGATCGCCCAGCGCAAGGAAAAGCTTGCCGCCGTGCGTGAGCAGGGCATTGCCTTCCCCAACGATTTCCGTCGCGACAGCCTGTGCGGCGAGCTGCAGAAACAGTACGAGGGCAAGAGCAAGGAAGAGCTGGAGGCCGCTGCCATCCCGGTCAAGATCGCCGGACGCATCATGCTCAACCGCGGCGCCTTCATGGTCCTGCAGGACACCTCCGGGCGCCTGCAGGTGTACGTTGACCGCAAGGGCCTGCCGGCCGAAACCCTGGAAGCGATCAAGACCTGGGACCTGGGCGACATCATCGCCGCCGAAGGCACCCTGGCGCGTTCCGGCAAGGGCGACCTGTACGTGAACATGACCAGCGTGCGCCTGCTGACCAAGTCGCTGCGCCCGCTGCCGGACAAGCACCACGGCCTGACCGACACCGAGCAGCGCTACCGTCAGCGTTACGTCGACCTGATCGTCAACGAGGAAACCCGCCACACCTTCCGCGTACGTTCGCAGGTGATCGCGCACATCCGCCGTTTCCTCAACGAGCGCGGCTTCCTCGAAGTGGAAACCCCGATGCTGCAGACCATTCCCGGCGGCGCGGCGGCCAAGCCCTTCGAGACCCATCACAACGCCCTGGACATGCAGATGTTCCTGCGCATCGCCCCGGAGCTGTACCTCAAGCGGCTTGTTGTTGGTGGTTTTGAAAAAGTGTTCGAGATCAACCGCAACTTCCGTAACGAAGGCGTCTCGACCCGGCACAACCCCGAGTTCACCATGCTCGAGTTCTACCAGGCCTACGCCGACTACCGCGACAACATGGACCTGACCGAGGAGCTGTTCCGCGAGCTGGCCCTGGCGGTGCTGGGCACCACCGACGTGCCCTACGGCGACAAGGTGTTCCATTTCGGCGAGCCCTTCGTGCGCCTGTCGGTGTACGACTCCATCCTCAAGTACAACCCGGACATCAGCGAAGCCGACCTCAATGACGTCGACAAGGCCCGCGCCATCGCCAAGAAGGCCGGCGCCAAGGTGCTTGGCCACGAAGGCCTGGGCAAGCTGCAGGTGATGATTTTCGAGGAGCTGGTGGAGAGCAAGCTGGAGCAGCCGCACTTCATCACCGAGTACCCCTTCGAGGTCTCGCCGCTGGCGCGTCGCAACGACCAGAACCCGGCCGTCACCGACCGCTTCGAGCTGTTCATCGGCGGCCGCGAGATCGCCAACGCCTATTCCGAGCTCAATGACGCCGAGGATCAGGCCGAGCGTTTCCACGCCCAGGTGGCCGAGAAGGACGCCGGCGACGACGAGGCCATGCACTTCGACGCCGACTTCGTGCGCGCCCTGGAATACGGCATGCCGCCCACCGCCGGTGAGGGCATCGGCATCGACCGTCTGGTGATGCTGCTGACCAACTCGCCGTCGATCCGCGACGTCATCCTGTTCCCGCACATGCGTCCGCAGGCCTGATGCCAGACAGAAAAGCCGCCCTCGGGCGGCTTTTTGCTGACTGGGCGCAGGATGCCCAAGCGCGCCGGCAGCCTTCGCTGCGCAACATTCATGGTGCTGGACGCTTTTGGTGGAGCGGTGAACCCATTACTCTCCCTGCCATGACCCGAACGTAGAGGATCGACCTGCCGTGACTTCCGTGCCTGCCTCTCCGAATGCCACCCAGGCGGCCACCGCCGTCGCCGAAAGCGTCCAGTATCAGGGCCGCAAGGCCAGCCGTCAGGGCAGCGAGCAGCGTCGCCAGGCGATCCTCGACGCCGCCATGCGCATCATCGTGCGTGAGGGCGTGCGCGCCGTGCGCCATCGCGCCGTGGCAGCCGAGGCGCAGGTGCCGCTGTCGGCCACCACCTACTACTTCAAGGATATCGATGACCTGATCACCGATACCTTCGCCCAGTTCGTCGAGCGCAGCGCCGCGCACATGGCGGCCTTCTGGGCCAGCACCCAGGGCCTGCTGGAAGAACTGGTGGGGCGTCTCGACGGCAGCGAGGCCGCGCGCCGGCAACTGGCCGACGAGATCGCCGGGCTGGCGGTGCAGTACGTGCAGCGGCAGTTGCGCGAGCGCCGCGATCACCTGATCGCCGAGCAGGCCTTCCAGCAGGAGGCGCTGCTCAATCCGCGTCTGCGCGACCTGGTACGCGCCCATCGGCAGATCCTGCAGCAGGGCGTCACCCACTTCTTCGAGGTGCTCGGCTCACGCCAACCGGAGCAGGATGCCGTGCTGTTGACGGCCGCCATCGTGCGGATGGAGTATCAGGGCCTGCTGGACGGTGTCGAGCACCTGGACAGCGAGGGAATGCTGGCCATCCTTAAACGCTACATGAACCTGGTTCTGGGGTTGTAAACCGCCGGCTACGCCGCCGAGCGGTCTTCACAAGGAGAGCGAAATGAAAGCCTGGCGCGTACTGGTCGCCTTGTCCTTCCTGCTGTTGAGTGGTTGTCTGGTTACTTTCAAGGACCCGATCCCGGCCAACGAAGCCGCGCCGATTCCGCTGCTGGGCGAATGGACCCGCCAGGACGAGTGGGGCGATCAGCTCTATCTGGAAATCACCCGTGCCGGCTCCAACCTGTACCAGGCGCGCGTCTACGAAGGCAGCCCGGACAACCTCGACAGCCTCGAGGAGTTCGGTTTCACCGTGGCCCATCATGGCCGCCGCTGGTACCTGTCGGCCGGTCTGCCGAAGAGCCTGGGCGCCAACTTCGCCATCGCCGGTTTCGAGCTGACCAAGAGCAACGAACTGGTGCTGTACAACCTCGACAGCGAGCGCATCCTGCAGGACATGGAAAAGGGCCTGCTGGAGGGCGAAACCGTCGACATGCCCGAAGGTGACGGCGCACTCATCACCAGCCCGCTGGACAAGGTATTCGCCTATCTTGACGACCCGGCCAACGCCGACCTGTTCGTCGAGGTGGCGCGCTATCAGCGGGCCGCCGAGTAGGAACTGCCATGAACAGCCAGCAGAAACTGGACGACTATCAGCTCTGTATCCGTGCCCTGAGCGACCGCATCGTCGAGGCGCAGAACCCCATTCGCGTGCTCGATGCGGTGAAGTGGGACGACGGCATCCGCGACGCCTTTCTCAAGGCCAAGGGCAAGCAGCCGCCGGCGGTGGACCGCGACTACTACCTGAGCCGGCCGCTGGCCTTCGACGCGCAAGCGAAGAAGCTCGAGTTCCAGAACATCGAGCGCGACATCACCCGCCAGCTCGGCCAGTTCAACCCGGTCGGGCAGATCATGCGGCGCATGTGCAAGGAATACCGCATGGTCATCCGCATGCTCGAGGCGCGCGGCACCGAGGACTTCGGCCTGATCAGCCAGGAGCTCTACGGCGCGGCCTCCGATGCCTTCCATGCCGGTGACCCGACCCTGGCCGATCTCGGCCTGATGCTCTCGGACTACCTCAACAACATCGCCGCCCGCGGCGATCTGGAAGACGAGCCCAAGATCCTCGGCGCCAGTGATGCGGTGAACATCCTGCAGCAGCGTCTGGCCGGGGTGTTCGGCGATGACACCATCCGCGTGTTCGAGTCCGACGGCATCCTCGCCGACGCCGCGGCGGGCGCCGACTACATCAAGATTCGCAGCGACGCGCGCTTCAACGAGCGCGACGTCAAGGCGCTGGAAGTGCACGAGGGCCTGGTGCATGTGGGCACCACGCTCAACGGGCTGAACCAGCCGATCTGCACCTTCCTGGCCAAGGGCCCACCCTCGTCCACCGTGACCCAGGAAGGCCTGGCGATCCTGATGGAAGTGATCGCCTTCGCCTCCTATCCGACCCGTCTGCGCAAGCTGACCAACCGCACCCGCGCCATCCACATGGCTGAGGAGGGGGCGGATTTCCTCGAGGTGTTCGAGTTCTTCCGCGAGCAGGGCTATGGCCTGGAAGGCGGCTACAGCAACGCCAGCCGGGTGTTTCGCGGCTCGCTGCCCAATGGCCTGCCATTCACCAAGGACCTGTCGTACCTCAAGGGTTTCATCCTCATCTACAACTACATCCAGCTGGCGGTGCGCAAGGGCAAGCTGGAGCAGATCCCGCTGCTGTTCTGCGGCAAGACCACCCTGGAAGACATGCGCACCCTGCGCAAGCTGGTGGACGAGGGCCTGGTGCTGCCGCCCAAGTACCTGCCGCCGCAGTTCCAGGACATGAACGCGCTGTCGGCCTGGATGTGCTTCTCCAACTTCCTCAACCATCTGAGCCTGGACCGCATCGAAGCCGACTACGCCAATATCCTCTAGAGCCGCCGTAGGGTGCGCCGTGCGCACCACTGGTTCAGCGCCAGGCCTACCCCGCCGTGGCCCATCCCGGAGACCAGCCCGTGCCCAGCCATCAACTCGACTACGAAATCCTCGGCGCCTCGGCGCAATCGGTAGAGATCGTCCTCGACCCCGGCGAGACGGTGATCGCCGAGGCTGGGGCGATGAACTACATGACCGACGGCGTGCGTTTCGAAACGCGCATGGGCGACGGCTCCTCCAGCGGTCTGCTGGGCAAGCTGTGGAGCGCCGGCAAGCGCATGCTTACCGGCGAATCGCTGTTCATGACCCATTTCAGCAATGGCGGGAAGACCCAGGCGCGGGTCGCCTTCGCCGCGCCCTATCCCGGCACCGTGGTGCCCATCGACCTGGCGCAGGTCGGCGGACGGCTGATCTGCCAGAAGGATGCCTTTCTCTGCGCCGCTCATGGCACCAGCATCGGCATCAGCTTCGCCAAGCGCATCGGTGCCGGCTTCTTCGGTGGCGAGGGTTTCATCCTGCAGAAACTCGAAGGCGACGGCCTGGCCTTCGTGCATGCCGGCGGCACGGTGATCCGCAAGGAGCTGAACAACGAGACCCTGCGCCTGGACACCGGTTGCCTGGTGGCCTTCAGCAGCGGTATCGACTACGACATCGCCCTGGCTGGCGGCCTCAAGAGCATGCTGTTCGGCGGTGAGGGGCTGCTGCTGACCACGCTCAAGGGCACCGGCACGGTATGGATCCAGAGCCTGCCGTTCTCGCGCCTGGCCGAGCGGGTGTATGCCGCGACCGTCCAGGCCCGCGAAGAGGTGCGTGCCGGTGGCAAGTAAGCTGCGCGCCGTCACGTTGCTGATCGTCAGCCTGTGGCTGGGCGGCTGCAGCGGCCTGCTGTTCTACCCCGAGCCGGGCTTGCCCTTCACCCCCGAGCGGGCCGGGCTGGAGTACCGCGACATCGACCTGCGGGCCGCCGATGGCACCCGTCTGCATGCCTGGTGGTTGCCGGCCAAGCCGGGGGTGGAGCTGAAAGGCACGGTGCTGCACCTGCATGGCAACGGCGGCAACCTGGCCTGGCACCTGGGCGGCGCCTACTGGTTGCCGGAACAGGGTTATCAGGTGCTGATGCTGGACTACCGCGGTTATGGGTTGTCCGAGGGCAAGCCCAGTCTGCCGGCGGTGTACCAGGACATCGATGCCGCCTTCGCCTGGCTCGAGCAGGCCCCCGAGGTGCAGGGCAAACCGCTGATCCTGCTCGGCCAGAGCCTCGGCGGTGCGCTGGCGGTGCACTACCTGGCGCAGCACCCGCAGCGTCGCGAGGCCTTGCAGTCCATGGTGCTCGATGGCGTGCCGGCCAGCTATCGCAGCGTCGCCCGGCATGCCCTGAGCAGCTCCTGGCTGACCTGGCCGCTGCAGGTGCCGCTGTCCTGGCTGGTGCCGGACGGCGACAGCGCCATCCACGGCATCGCCGGGCTCGAGGGGCTGCCGCTGCTGATCTACCACAGTGTTGACGACGCCGTGGTACCCCTGTCCAATGGCCGCCGTTTGTATCAAGCTGCGCGCCCGCCGCGAGCCTTTAAGGCGACCCGTGGCGGGCACGTGCAAACCTTCGCCGAGCCAGCCTGGCGCCAGCTTATGCTGGAGTTCGTCAGTGCGCCCCTGGCCTTCGTCCAGCGCCAGGGGGCGGCCAACGAATCCGCAACTGAGAGTCCGCAATGACCGAACGTGACCCCATTCCCCTGATCCTCACCGGCATCGCCAGCATCGTCGGCACCATCGGTGTGCTCTGGTATTACGGCTACCTGCACTTCGCCAAACCGGAAGATGCCTTGCTGCTGTCCGATTTCACCATGCTCAAGACCATTCCCGGCGAGGACTACAAGGTTTCGCTGAAACCGGCCAACCAGGTGGCGCAATGCATCGATGGCGTGCTGGTGCTGTTCGACATGCAGCAGAAAGGGCTGACCGGCGTGCTGGTGGACAACAAGAAACAGGCCGTGCGCTGCCTGGGTCAGGAAACGCCGCAGCTGGAGCAGTAAGGCCACGCGCTTGCGTCGTGCGCACCTAAAAAAGAAACCCGCCATCAGGCGGGTTTCTTCATTGCAGCGCTGCGATCAGGCGCCGGCCGAGGAGCGCGGTGCCACCGGCTGGTTGTCGTTGGAGATGGTCACCTCCACCCGACGGTTCTGCGCGCGGCCCGAGTCGCTGGAGTTGTCCGCTACCGGATACTCCTTGCCGTAGCCCTGGGCGACGATACGAGTCGGCTCGACACCGGCACGGATCAGTGCGCGGCGTACGGACTCGGCGCGGCGCTCGGACAGGCCCTGGTTGTAGCTGGCCGAGCCGACGCTGTCGGTGTAGCCCTCGACGATCACCTGACGCTCGGGATTTTCCTGGAGGAAGCGCGCCAGTTGCGTGACGTTGGGCAGCGCGCTGCTCTTGAGTTCGGCCTTGTTGAAGTCGAACAGCACGTCACCGAAGGTCACCAGGGTGCCGCGCTCGGTCTGCTTGGCGTTGAGGCTGTCCTGCAGCTTGCGGATCTGCGCGTCGCGGGCATCGAGCAGTGCCTTGGCGCGTTGCGCCGAGGTGTTCTTCAGCTCGTTCTCGGCGGCGCGCAGGGCGATGGTCTGCTTGGCCACCTCGACGCGCTGGTTGGTCAGGTAGGCCAGCTGGTCGACCTTCTTCTCGTCGTCACGCTCCATGTAGGCCTTGTCGGCCTTGTTCAGCCATTCCTGGGCTTCCTTGGTTTCCAGCGCCGCCAGCTTGTTCGACTGCGGGTCGCTTTGCAGCGTGGAGAAGTTGTTGCGAGCCGATTCCAGATTGGCATTGGGCTGGTGCGAGCAGGCGGCCAGGCCGACGCTCAGGGCCAGAAGGGCGGGGATCATCACGTGTTTACGCATGGCGATTCATCCTTATCTGTCAGCGAATGAGTAGGTGACATGACGCTCACTGAGCGTTGCGCATGCCTTCCTCGCGCAGGTCCTGGACACCCTGGCGGGCGTCCTGCAGAGCCTGCTCGGCTTTCGCCGCCTGGGCCTTGCGTTCGGCGACCCGGGCGTCCCACTCGGCCTGTTCGGCCAGGCGGCGAGCCTTGTCATACTCTTTCTCGTGCATGGCCAGTTCGGCCTGCTTGAGCTTGTCCTGCGCCGCTTTCATCTCCACGGCGGCGAACTCGGTGCCACCGGCGCTGATCGCCGAATTCACGGCGGACTGGGTGACGGCGTACTGCTCGCTGGGTGGATTACCGGCACAGCCTGCCAGCACCAGGCTGCTGCCCAAGACCAGGGCGGCCAGTTTCATCCCGTGGCGGGAGGTGTTCGGGGTTTTCTCGGTATGAGTCTTCATGGTGGCTAACTCCATTTGAAACACTCCTATGAACGACGATATCCGTGGCTGGCGCATCGCGACGAGCGTCTATCCGGGGCCTGGACGGCGCCGGCGTTGCTCGATGGCCTAGAAGTGGGACCGAAACATTTTTTGAAAGGTTCAGAAAAAAAGACAGCTAGCTCATGATTGCAACAGTGACCTGTTGGTCAGTTTTCTGCTCGCATACCTGGTGTGGCGGGGCGGATTGCAGCGGCAGGAGGGCCGCCTGGAAGGATGCGCAAAGGCAAGCGAAACGGCGATCCATGGGCGTTCGCTTGAGGTTATGGGCAGCGCCGGCCCCGCCGGATGGGGGCCGCTAACGGATGGCCGCCGACGCCCCGCAGCGCTTCTGGTTGCGCTGCAGCGCCCGGCGGTGTAAGGCGATATGCGCGATATATCGAACAGGCGAGCCGGCTGAAGCGGTTTCAGTGCGTCTGTTCCGAGCCTTGTTCGGTGAGTTCGCGCAGATACTTGCGTGACAGGGCGAGAAAGCGTGGCGTCGGGCCGATGTCTTCGTACAGCGGGTCGCCCTGTTCATCCAGCGCCACCACCTTGCTGCCGCGCACGTAGGGCAGGCTGGCTTCCAGCTCCTCCAGTGCCGCCCCGATCAGTTCGCCGAGCAGTTCTTCGCTGTGATGCTTGGGGTACATCTCGGCCAGCGCGGCCAGGCGCGCCGCTGCCTCTACATCCAGATGGATGTGGTAGCGGGTCGTGGTCAGGCGGCCTTTGGCGTTCTGCTCCCAATGTTTGGCCAGTTCTCGAATTCTCATGTCTCAGCTCCTCAAGGGCAGCGCGGACGGGACAGCCCGGCGCATGCCGGGAATGCCTGTAGGTAAGCCTAGACCCAGCGCATGGACACCGCCGCGGTGTGCGTCGCACCCTTGTAAGAAGTTGGCGCGCTGGGCACTCTGTTGACATTGATCAGGACAAGGAGTGCGACATGGCGGAAATCGATGCGCGCCTGCGAGAGGAAGTCCACCTGCTCGGTGAGCTGCTCGGGCAGACCATACGAACCCAGCTCGGCGACGACTTTCTCGACAAGATCGAACGCATTCGCAAGGGCGCCAAGGCCGGCCGCCGCGGCTCGGCGGCCGGAGCCGAACAGCTGACCAGCACCCTCGGCGACCTCGGCGACGACGAGCTGTTGCCCGTTGCGCGGGCCTTCAACCAGTTTCTCAATCTGGCCAATATCGCCGAGCAGCAACACCGTGTGCGCCGACGCCGCCCGGACGAGCCCGAGCCCTTCGAGCTGCGGGTGCTCGACGAGCTGCTCGAACGCCTGCTCGCCGCCGGTCAGAAACCCGACGAGTTGGCCCGTCAGCTCGGGCGCCTGGACATCGAACTGGTGCTGACCGCTCACCCCACCGAAGTGGCGCGGCGTACCCTGATCCAGAAATACGATGCCATCGCCGCGCAGCTGACGGCGCTGGACCACAGTGACCTGCTGCCGGCCGAGCGTGAGCGTATCGCCCTGCGTCTGCAGCGGCTGATCGCCGAGGCCTGGCATACCGAAGAGATTCGACGCAGCCGGCCCAGCCCGGTGGACGAAGCCAAATGGGGCTTCGCCGTGATCGAGCATTCGCTGTGGCAGGCCGTGCCGCAGTTCCTGCGCCGCGCCGACCGCAGCCTGCAGGCCGCCACCGGTTTGCGTTTGCCGCTGGAGGCGGCGCCGATTCGCTTTGCGTCCTGGATGGGCGGCGACCGCGACGGCAATCCCAATGTCACCGCTCGCGTCACCCGCGAGGTGCTGCTGCTGGCGCGCTGGATGGCCGCCGACCTGTACTTGCGCGATGTCGATCAACTGGCCGCCGAGCTGTCCATGCAGCAGGCCAGTGCCGAGCTGCGCGCCCAGGTCGGTGACAGCGCCGAGCCTTATCGGGCGTTGCTCAAGCAGTTGCGCGAGCGCCTGCGCGAGACGCGCAGCTGGGCGCAGCAGGCGCTGACGGCCGACATCGCGCCCGGCGCTGCGGTGTTGCAGGACAATCATGATCTGCTGGCGCCGCTGCAGCTCTGCTATCAGTCGCTGCATGCCTGCGGCATGGGCGTGATCGCCGATGGGCCGCTGCTCGACTGCCTGCGCCGGGCAGCGACCTTCGGCCTGTTCCTGGTGCGTCTCGATGTGCGTCAGGATTCCACCCGGCACGCCGCCGCGTTGTCGGAGATCACCGATTACCTGGGCCTCGGGCGTTACGCCGAGTGGGACGAGGAGCAGCGCCTGGCCTTCCTGCAGCGCGAACTGGACAGCCGTCGGCCGCTGCTGCCGAGCGACTACCGGCCCTCGGCCGATACCGCCGAAGTGCTCGCCACCTGCCGCGAGGTGGCCGCTGCGCCCGCGGCAGCGCTGGGCTCGTACGTGATCTCCATGGCCGGTGCAGCCTCCGACGTGCTGGCGGTGCAACTGCTGCTCAAGGAGGCCGGGTTGCGCCGGCCGATGCGCGTGGTGCCACTGTTCGAAACCCTGGCCGATCTGGACAACGCCGGCCCGGTGATCGATCGCCTGCTGGGGTTGCCCGGTTATCGGGTGCGGTTGCACGGGCCGCAGGAAGTGATGATCGGCTATTCCGATTCGGCCAAGGATGCCGGCACCACCGCGGCCGCCTGGGCGCAGTACCGCGCCCAGGAGGAGCTGGTGCGCCTGTGTGGCGAACATCAGGTGGAGCTGCTGCTGTTCCATGGCCGCGGTGGCACCGTGGGCCGGGGCGGTGGCCCGGCTCATGCCGCGATCCTGTCGCAACCGCCGGGTTCGGTGGCGGGGCGTTTCCGCACCACCGAGCAGGGCGAGATGATCCGCTTCAAGTTCGGCCTGCCGGACATCGCCGAGCAGAACCTCAATCTGTATCTCGCTGCGGTGCTGGAGGCCACCTTGCTGCCGCCACCTGCGCCCGAGCCGAGCTGGCGGGCGATGATGGATCGTCTCGCCGACGTCGGGGTCAAGGCCTACCGCGGCGTAGTGCGCGAGCATCCGCAGTTCGTCGCCTACTTCCGCCAGGCGACCCCGGAGCAGGAGCTGGGCAGGCTGCCACTCGGCAGTCGTCCGGCCAAGCGCCGCGAAGGTGGGGTCGAGAGCCTGCGGGCGATTCCGTGGATCTTCGCCTGGACCCAGACCCGCCTGATGCTGCCGGCCTGGCTCGGTTGGGAACAGGCGCTGGGTCAGGCACTGGCAGGTGGCGAAGGCGAGCTGCTGAAGAACATGCGCGAGCAGTGGCCGTTCTTCCGCACGCGCATCGACATGCTGGAGATGGTGCTGGCCAAGGCCGACGCCAGCATTGCAGCACTGTATGACCAGCGTCTGGTGGAGCCGGCGCTGCAGCCACTGGGTGCGCAGTTACGCGACCTATTGTCGCAGGCCTGTGCCGCGGTGCTGGAACTGACCGGTCAGTCGCGCCTGCTCGCGCACAGCCCGGAGACGCTGGAATCGATCAGCGTGCGCAACACCTATCTCGATCCGCTGCATCTGCTGCAGGCCGAGCTGCTGGCACGGTGCCGGCTACGCCAGCAGGCGCCGGAGAGCCCTCTGGAGCAGGCGCTGCTGGTCAGCGTGGCGGGCATTGCGGCCGGTCTGCGCAACACCGGTTGAGGGGCGCAGAGGCCGGCAAGGCATGTGCCAGGCCGGCCTCGCCGAGCCTGTTCACCGGGTCGGGCGAAGGGGTTTTATCCGACTTTTGGCGGCTTGTGCGCCTGGGGTGCGCTGTGTATCTTGAGCAGCCTTTTGGCCGCTGCGGCTGCCGCACCATTTAAGAGATTGGCCCCACGAGGCGAGTCCGACCGATTACTAGATAACTCTTGAGGAGCACATCGATGCGCGTGATTCTGCTGGGGGCGCCCGGTGCCGGCAAAGGTACCCAGGCTCGCTACATCACCGAGAAATTCGGTATTCCGCAAATCTCCACCGGCGACATGCTGCGTGCTGCGGTCAAGGCGGGCACCGAACTGGGCCTGAAGGCCAAGAGCGTGATGGATGCCGGTGGCCTGGTTTCCGATGACCTGATCATCAACCTGGTCAAGGAGCGCATCGCCCAGCCCGACTGCGCCAATGGCTTCCTGTTCGATGGCTTCCCGCGCACTATTCCGCAGGCCGAAGCCCTGCGTGACGCCGGCGTGACCCTGGATCACGTGGTGGAAATCGCCGTCGACGACGAGGAAATCGTCAAGCGTCTGTCCGGCCGTCGTGTGCACCCGGCTTCCGGTCGCGTCTACCACACCGAGTACAACCCGCCGAAGGTCGCCGGCAAGGACGACGTCAGCGGTGAGGAACTGGTTCAGCGTGAAGACGACAAGGAAGAGACCGTGCGTCATCGCCTGTCCGTTTACCACTCGCAGACCAAGCCGCTGGTGGATTTCTACCAGAAGCTGTCCGCCGAGACCGGCACCCCGAAGTACAGCCACATTCCGGGCGTCGGCAGCGTCGAAGACATCACCGCCAAGACCCTGGCCGCGCTGGACTGAGTCCACCGCCAGCTGTCTCCGACAAAGGCCCCGCAAGGGGCCTTTGTCGTATATGGAACATGGATACGTTCTGGTCGCTCTCAAGCATGGCCGCGCAAGGCGGGCCGACTAGTATCGACGATGCAAGCCTCCGGCCTGCGTCGGGGCGCGTCGACAACCTATAAGGAAGAGGGCATTCAATGATCGAGAAACGCATCTGGCTGGGCCTTGCGGCAGCACTGCTGGCCACTCCGCCGGTATTCGCCGAGACCGCCGCACCGGGCAAGGCCGACTGTTCCGTTGCCGAGTTCGCCATGGGCCTGCGCTTTCAGCAGCAATCGGCGGAAATCCAGGCGCTGCAGCTGCAGGCCTACAACATCGCCACGGAGAAACTCGACAAGGCCGTGGCCGCAGCGAAGGATCCGTCGAAGCTGGCCATCGTCACCGACCTCGACGAAACCGTGATCGACAACAGCGCCCTGCTGGCGCGTGATCTGGCCAACTGTCACCAGTACGACGCCTGGGATACCTGGCTGCCCTGGGAGCGCGACGGCGTGCCCAGGCTGATTCCCGGCGCGAAGCAGTTTCTCGACCGCGCCGACAAGCTGGGCGTGACCATCCGCTACATCTCCGACCGCGCCGACGAGCAAAAGAAATACACCCTGGCCACCCTGAGCAAGCTGGGCCTGCCGCAGGTCTCGGAGCAGAGCGTGCTGCTGCTCGGCCCGCCCAAGGTCGAGCGGCGCGCCATCGTCAGCGCCGATCATCAGATCATCATGCTGCTGGGCGACACGCTGCATGACTTCGATGCGCGCTTTCGCAAGACGCCGCTCGACGCGCAGCGCAACACCGTTGCCGAAGAGGCCGGCAAGTGGGGCGTGGAGTGGATCGTGTTCCCCAACGCCAGCTACGGCACCTGGTCCAAGGCGCCGCTGCAAGGCTGGGAGGCCGAGACGGTCGTCGAGCCCTGGTAGGGCGTTGCGGCCGCCACCGGTCGTGCGCCGGTGGCGTCTGGCCGTCAGGGTGCTGGAAAAAAACTCCTCGAGCCGGTCTAATGCCGGCTCTTTTTTCTGCAGCTGTCCGAATGCAATGACCACTCTCCTGGCCCTGGATACCGCCACCGAAGCCTGCTCCGTCGCGCTGCTGCATGACGGTCGCGTGCTCAGCCACTACGAGGTTGCCCCGCGCCTGCATGCGCAACGCCTGTTGCCGATGATTCAGCAACTGCTGGGCGACGCCGGCATCGCCGCCTCGGCGCTGGATGCCATCGCCTTTGGCCGTGGCCCGGGCGCCTTCACGGGCGTACGCATCGCCATCGGCGTGGTTCAGGGCCTGGCGTTTGCCCTGGACCGGCCGGTGTTGCCGGTATCCAATCTGGCCGTGCTGGCCCAGCGCGCGCTGCGTGAGCGGGGCGCGACCCAGGTGGCGGCAGCCATCGACGCGCGCATGGATGAGGTGTACTGGGGCTGCTACCGCGCCGATGCCGGCGAGATGCGTCTGCTCGGCGAGGAGGCGGTGTTGCCGCCGGAGCAGGCCGAGGCGCCGCGTGGCTGCAGCGGCGACTGGTTCGGCGCCGGTACCGGTTGGGGCACCTATGCCGCGCGTATCGCGCTCAAGCCCACTCATATGGATGGCAGCCTGCTGCCGCACGCCGAAGACCTGCTCGCTCTGGCCCGTTTTGCCTGGGCGCGTGGCGAGGCGTTGCCGGCCGATCAGGCCCAGCCGGTGTACCTGCGCGATCAGGTCGCGACACCCAAGGCGCCGTCGGCATGACAATTGGTCGGATGTTTGGCGTCAAGAACCCCTTGGCATTTGCCAAGTCCGGTGGCCGCCGCTACATTGCCAGCACTGTCCTTCGTTCAGCCGAGCCCACCGAGCAGTCCTAGATGCGGATCGACGCTTACCTACCTTCCTACTCGCCCGATCGCGGCCCCCGTTCGGGCACTGCGGTCACGCCCTATCGCGAGGCGCAGCGGGAGATCGAGGTTCGGCGTGAGCAACCGACCGCACCGGCCAGCAGCCAGGGGCTGGAGCAGGCTCCGCAGATTCGTCGGGTGCAGGCCAGCAGCGCCAACACCGACAGCCTGCCGGCCCGTTCCCAGGACCTGGCGTTTCAGCAGCCGGCCATGAGCAACCGCGCCGTCCAGGCGCTGGCCAGCTACAGCACCACCGCCGCCTATGCCAACGAATCCGACGCGCAGGAAGTGCTCGGTCTCGACCTCTACGCCTAACATCGTCCCACGGCGTGTTCCGCGCGCCTCTGTCAGGTCCGCCACAATCGATCGATGAGCGCTGCGCTTCCCTATCATCTTGGCTGTCCCTCCTGGAGCGAAGCCGCCTGGCGCGCCACGCTCTACCCCGATGACACCCGGCCCGCCGATTTTCTCGGCCGCTACGTTCAGGTGTTCAACGCCGTCGAGGGCAACACCACCTTCTACGCTCGCCCCAGCGAGCAGACCGTTGCGCGTTGGGCCCAGCAGATGCCGGCGGATTTCCGTTTCTGCGCCAAGCTGCCGCGCGATGTCAGCCACAGTGACGACCTGTGCCAGCAGTTGGAGGAGGTCGAGCGTTTTCGCCAGTTGCTTGCGCCCCTGGGCGCCAGGGTTGCGCCGTACTGGCTGCAACTGCCGGCCAGCTTCGGCCCGACGCGCCTGGCCGAGCTGGCGGCGTTCATCGAGCACTGGGGCGATTGGCCGCTGGCCATCGAGGTGCGGCACCCGGAGTTCTTCGCCAAGGGTGATGCCGAGCGCGTGCTCAATCGCCTGTTGCATGAGCGCGGTGTCGAGCGCATCTGCCTGGATTCCCGTGCCCTGTTCAGCTGTGATTCACAGGAAGCGGCCGTGCTCCACGCGCAGGCCAAGAAGCCGCGCCTGCCGACTCGGCCCACCACGTTCAGCCAGAGCCCGCAGCTGCGCTTCATCGGTCATCCCGAGTTGCTGGCGAACGACCCCTTCATGGCGCCCTGGCTGGACAAGGTCGCCGCCTGGATCGAGCAGGGATTGCGCCCCTACGTCTTCGCCCACACCTCGGACAACCGCCTGGCGCCCGAGTTGGCGCGACGCTTTCACCAGCAACTGAGCCTGCGTCTGCCCGGCTTGCCGGAGTTGCCGACGCTGCATAGAGAGCCGGAACTGGAGCAGCTCGGCCTGCTCTGATAGGACATGGACATGCTGATACGGATATTCGGCCGATTGCTCTTGCTCGCCGTGCTGCTCGGCGCGGCTCTGCTGGTTGCGCTGTGGCGCGGCTGGGTGGATGTGGCGCCACGTTTCAATCCCTGGGCGCCGCTGGACGTGCGCGAGCAGCCGAACCTGCTGACCGGCTTCAAGCTCTGGCGCCTGAGCGAGGATCGCGAGTTGTGCGACCTGGCCCTGGCGACTTCCGAGCTGCGTTTCACCCGTCTTCCCGACAGCACGCCGCATCCCGGCTGCCCGATAGAAAATGCCGTGCGTATCCAGGGCGCCAACGTCGGCCTGAGCAGCAGCTTCATGGCCACCTGTCCGCTGGCGGTAAGTTTCGCCCTGTTCGAACGGCATGGGCTGCAGCCCGCTGCGCAGGCGGTGTTCGGCCAGCCGGTCAGCCGCATCGAGCACGTCGGCAGCTTCGCCTGCCGCAGCATCGCCGGCAGCCAGCGACCCAGCCAGCATTCCTATGCCAATGCCCTGGATATGGTCGGCTTCCGGCTGCGCGACGGACGGCGCATCAGCGTGCTGCACGACTGGCCGGGAGAGGGCGACAAGGCGCGCTTCCTGCGCCTGGTGCAGGAGGCGGCCTGCGACAGTTTCAACGTGACCCTGGGGCCGGACTACAACGCCGCCCACCGCGACCACTTTCACGTGGACATGGGTATGTGGCGCATGTGCCGTTAAGGCGGCGCTGGTAGGGGCGGACGGTTTCTTGTCGGGTGTACCGGTGCGCACGGCGCACCCTATGGAGCATGCGGGGAGGTGACTCTGAAGCTGGCACCTGGCCAAAAAGCCCGGCCGGGCGTCTCGGGGCTGGCGCAAGGAGCATCCACCAGGGTGACACTCGATGCGGCTGTCGGCGGCCGGCTCTGGCAGAATGCCGCTTCTTCGATAGCGGCCGTGAGGCCGAGTGTGAATGTTTCCTGAGCAGACAGAGCCCATGACCGACGAGCCTCGCAACGCCAGCATCCGCATGGATGCCCTGCAAGCCCATCACGCCGAGGCAGCAGCCCGTTGGGCGGCGCGCCTTGGCCTGCCGCGGGTTGGCGAGACCGATTTTGCCCTGCAACTGGGTGATCAGGGCCTGCAACTGGTGGAGTTGGGCGACAAGGCGCCGGGGCCGGTGCGGGTGGATTTCGTCGAGGGCGCGGCAGCCCATCGACGCCAGTTCGGCGGTGGCAGCGGGCAGATGATCGCCAAGGCGGTAGGGGTGCAGTCGGGTATCCGTCCACGGATTCTCGATGCAACCGCGGGTCTGGGGCGCGACGCCTTCGTCCTGGCCAGCCTGGGCTGTGAAATGACTCTGATCGAACGCCAGCCGCTGATCGCCGCGCTGCTCGAGGACGGCCTGCAACGCGCCGAGCTCGACCTCGAGGTGGCGCCCATCGTTGCACGCATGCGCTTGCTGACAGGCAATGCCATCGACCTGATGCAGAACTGGCAGGGCGAGGCGCCTCAGGTGATTTACCTCGATCCGATGTTCCCGCACCGCGACAAGAGCGCCCTGGTGAAGAAGGAAATGCGCCTGTTCAGGCCGTTCGTGGGCGACGATCTGGACGCGCCGGCGCTGCTGGCGGCGGCGCTGGCGCTGGCCAGTCACCGGGTGGTGGTCAAGCGCCCGCGCAAGGCGCCGGCCATCGAGGGGGCGAAACCCGGCTACGTGCTGGAAGGCAAGTCCAGCCGTTACGACGTCTACCCGAAGAAGAAGCTGGAAGGCGCGTAGGGTGCGCCGACTGAGGGTTCGCCGCGATTGCAGCGGTGCGCACGGCTCACCCTGCGGTGGTTCAGCATCGATAGGCGCGTAGAAACAGTTCCACTGCCTCGTGCACGTGTCGTTCGGCGGCCGCGCCTTCGAGCGGGGCGCAGCAACCGATCAGCAGGCGGAAGTGCGCGCCGCCCTTGACCAGGCTGAAGAACTGGTCGGCGGCCATCAGCGGGTCGTCGATCCGCAGCAGGCCGCCCTGATCTGCCCTGCGCAGCAGCGCTTCCATCTCCTGCAGCACGCGCTGCGGCCCGGCCTGATAGAACATCAGCGCCAGCTTGGGATCCTGGCTGGCCAGGCTGACCATCATCCGATGCAACTCCACCGACTCGCGGCTGCTGATCAGCGCGTGGAAGCCGCGGCCGATATTCAGCAGCACGGTCTCGATCGGCGCCCCGGCCGGCAGCTCGAACAGCAGCTCCGGCAGCTGTTCCTCGCACTTGGCCTTCACCGCCGCGGAGAACAGCGTCTCCTTGTCGGTGAAATGGCTGTACACCGTGAGCTTGGAAACCCCGGCCTCGGCGGCGATGGCGTCCATGCTGCTGCCGTCGTAGCCGTGGCGCAGGAACAGGGTCTTGGCCGCGTCGAGGATGGCGCGGCGTTTGGCGAGGTCCTTCGGTCGGCCGGGGCCGGAAGGCTGTAACAACTTGTCAGGCATTGGCGAATTTTAATACTGGACTGGCGAGTTTGCTATTTTTACTATACCCGCCAGTACAAATATTCCAAACCTTCTCCGAAAGGTCGCCATCATGTCCCGCCATGTGCTTCCCCTAGTTGCGTCTCTGGGTCTTGTCTTTCTCCTGTCTGCCTGCGGTAACGGCGAGCCGATGCAGCAGCCGATCCGACCTGCCATGGTGGTGCAGCCGCAACCGGCTGCGGCCCTGGTCGACAGTTATCCGGGCGAGGTTCGCGCACGTTACGAGCCGGAGCTGGCTTTCCGCATCACCGGCAAGGTGAGCAAGCGCATGGTGGATGTCGGCGATCGAGTGAAGAAGGATCAGGCGCTGGCGGAGCTGGACCCGCAGGACGTACGCCTGCAACTGGAGGCGACCCGTGCGCAGGTGGCGGCCGCAGAGGCCAATCTGCAGACCGTGCGTGCCGAGCGCGACCGTTACAAGACTTTGCTCGAGCGCAACCTGGTCAGCCGCTCGCAGTATGACAATGCCGAGAACCTCTACCGTTCCGGCGAAGCGCGCCTGAAGCAGATCAGGGCCGAGTACGACGTGGCCAGCAATCAGGCCGGTTACGCCGTGCTGCGCGCTTCCCAGGACGGCGTGATTGCGCGTCGCGCCGTCGAGGTGGGGCAGGTGGTGGCCGCCGGACAGACCGTCTTCACCCTGGCCGCCGATGGCGAGCGCGAGGTCTCCATCAGCCTGCCGGAGCAGAGCTTCGGTCGCTTCGCAATCGGTCAGCCGGTGGAGGTGGAACTCTGGTCGCAGCCTGATCAGCGCTTCCCCGGTCGCATCCGCGAGATGGCGCCGGCGGCCGATCCGCAGTCGCGCACCTTCGCCGCCCGGGTTGCCTTCAGCGAAGGCAAGGTGCCGGCCGAACTGGGACAAAGCGCGCGCGTATTCATCGCCAGCAACGGCGAGGTGCCGCTGGCGGTACCACTGTCGGCGCTCAGCGCCGAACAGGGCCAGCCCTTCGTCTGGGTGGTCGATCCCCGGGAGCACACCGTGCAGCGCCGTCTGGTGCGGGTCGGCGCCTATGGCGACGATCGCGTGCCGGTGCTCGAAGGCCTGTCGGCAACCGACTGGGTGGTAGCGGCGGGTGTCCAGGTGTTGCGCGAGGGGTTGCAGGTACGCCCGGTGGACCGCGACAACCGCAACGTCGAACTGGCCGCCAAGGAGTAAGCCGGCATGAGCTTCAACCTGTCTGCCTGGGCGCTGCGCCATCGCCAGATCGTGCTCTACATCATGCTGCTGCTGGCCGTGGTGGGGGCGCTTTCCTATACCAAGCTCGGCCAGAGCGAAGATCCTCCCTTCACCTTCAAGGCCATGGTGATCCGCACCAACTGGCCGGGCGCCAGCGCCGAGGAGGTGTCGCGCCAGGTCACCGAACGCATCGAGAAGAAGCTGATGGAGACCGGCGAGTACGACCGCATCACCAGCTTCTCGCGGCCGGGCGAGTCGCAGGTCACCTTCATGGCGCGTGACTCGATGCGCAGCTCGGAGATTCCCGAGCTGTGGTACCAGGTGCGCAAGAAGGTCAGCGACATTCGCCATACGCTGCCACCGGGCATTCAGGGCCCGTTCTTCAACGACGAGTTCGGCACCACCTTCGGCAACATCTACGCCCTGACTGGCAACGGTTTCGACTACGCAGTGCTCAAGGACTACGCCGACCGCATCCAGCTGCAGCTGCAGCGCGTCAAGGACGTCGGCAAGGTGGAGCTGGTCGGCCTGCAGGACGAGAAGATCTGGATCGAGCTGTCCAACACCAAGCTGGCCACCCTCGGCTTGCCGCTGGCGGCGGTGCAGCAGGCGCTGGAGGCGCAGAACGCGGTGGCTGCCGCGGGCTTTTTCGAGACCGCCAGCGAGCGCATTCAGCTACGCGTGACCGGGCGTTTCGAGTCGGTGGAGGAGATTCGCGACTTTCCCATTCGCGTCGGTGATCGCACCTTCCGCATCGCCGACGTGGCCGAGGTCAAGCGCGGCTTCAACGATCCACCCGCGCCGCGTATGCGCTTCATGGGCGAGGATGCCATCGGTCTGGCCGTGTCGATGAAGGCCGGCGGCGACATTCTGGTGCTGGGCAAGGCGCTGGAGGGCGAGTTCGCCCGCCTGCAACAGACGCTCCCGCTGGGCATGGAGCTGCGCAAGGTGTCGGATCAGCCGGCGGCGGTGAAGACCGGCGTGGGCGAGTTCGTCAAGGTGCTGGTCGAGGCGCTGGTGATCGTGCTGGCGGTCAGCTTCTTCTCCCTCGGCCTGCGCACCGGCCTGGTGGTGGCGCTGGTGATTCCGCTGGTGCTGGCGATGACCTTCGCCACCATGTACTACCTCGGCATCGGCCTGCACAAGATTTCCCTCGGCGCCCTGGTACTTGGCCTCGGCCTGCTGGTGGACGACGCGATCATCGCGGTGGAGATGATGGCGATCAAGATGGAGCAGGGCTACGACCGCTTCAAGGCGGCTAGCTTCGCCTGGACCAGCACGGCGTTCCCCATGCTCACCGGTACCCTGATCACCGCCGCGGGCTTTCTGCCCATCGCCACCGCGCAGTCCGGCACGGGCGAATACACCCGTTCGATCTTCCAGGTGGTGGCCATCGCCCTGATCGCCTCGTGGATCGCCGCCGTGATGTTCGTGCCCTATCTCGGCGACAAGCTGCTGCCCGACCTGGCCAAGCTGCATGCCGCCAAGCATGGCGGCAGCGACGCCGGCCATGACCCCTACGCGACCCCCTTCTACCGTCGCGTGCGGGCTGCCGTGGAGTGGTGCGTGCGCTACCGGGGCACGGTGATCATGCTGACCATCGGCCTGTTCGTCGCGTCGGTGCTGCTGTTCCGTTTCGTACCGCAGCAGTTCTTCCCGGCGTCCGGGCGTCTGGAGCTGATGGTGGACATCAAGCTGGAAGAGGGCGCGTCGCTCAGTGCCACCGAGGCCGAGGTACGTCGCCTGGAACAGCTGCTCAAGGAGCAGCCGGGCATCGACAACTACGTGGCCTATGTCGGCACCGGTTCGCCGCGTTTCTACCTGCCGCTGGACCAGCAGTTGCCGGCAGCCAGCTTTGCCCAGTTCGTGGTGCTGGCCTCGAGCATCGAGGAGCGCGAGCGTCTGCGCACCTGGCTGATCCAGGTGATGAACGATGAGTTCCCAGCCCTGCGCAGTCGCGTCAGCCGCCTGGAAAACGGCCCGCCCGTGGGCTATCCGATCCAGTTCCGCGTCAGCGGCGAGCATATCGACGAGGTGCGCGCCCTGGCTCGCCAGGTGGCGGACAAAGTGCGTGAGAACCCGCATGTGGTCAACGTGCACCTGGATTGGGAGGAGCCGAGCAAGGTGGTGATCCTCAATATCGATCAGGACCGCGCCCGTGCACTGGGAGTCAACACCGCCGAGCTGTCGCGTTTCCTGCAGGGCTCGCTGTCCGGCACCAGTGTCAGCCAGTATCGCGAGGGCAATGAGCTGATCGAGATCCTGCAGCGCGGTACCGCGCAGGAGCGCAAGGCCCTGAGCCTGCTGCCCAGCCTGGCGGTCCCGACCGACAGCGGCCGCAGCGTGGCCCTGTCGCAGGTGGCGACCTTGGAATACGGTTTCGAGGAGGGCATCATCTGGCACCGCAATCGCCTGCCCAACGTCACGGTGCGCGCCGATGTCTACGGCCAGCAGCAGCCGGCCAGCCTGACCCAGCAGATCCTGCCGACCCTGGAGCCTATTCGCGCCGAACTGCCCGATGGCTACCTGCTGGAAGTCGGCGGTACGGTGGAGGATTCCGCCCGCGGGCAGAAGTCGGTGAACGCCGGCGTGCCGCTGTTCATCGTCGTGGTGCTGACGCTGCTGATGCTGCAGCTCAAGAGTTTCTCGCGGTCGGCGATGGTGTTTCTCACCGCGCCGCTGGGGCTGATCGGGGTGACCCTGTTCCTGCTAATCTTCCGTCAACCGTTCGGCTTCGTCGCCATGCTCGGCACCATTGCCCTGGCCGGCATGATCATGCGCAACTCGGTGATTCTGGTCGACCAGATCGAGCAGGACATCGAGGCCGGACTGGACCGCTGGCACGCCATCATCGAAGCCACGGTGCGCCGCTTCCGGCCCATCGTGCTGACGGCGCTGGCCTCGGTGCTGGCGATGATCCCGCTGTCGCGCAGCGTGTTCTTCGGGCCGATGGCGGTGGCCATCATGGGCGGCCTGGTGGTGGCCACGGCCTTGACCCTGCTGTTCCTGCCGGCGCTGTATGCGGCCTGGTTCCGGGTCAAGGAGCAGGAGGCGCGCTGATTGCCTGGCGCAATAAAAAACGGGAGCCATTGGCTCCCGTTTTTTGTTGCGGCTGACTTATTCGTCCATCTGCGACTGCAGGTAATTCTGCAGGCCTACCGCCTCGATCAGGCCCAGTTGGGTTTCCAGCCAGTCGATGTGGTCTTCCTCGGAGCAGAGGATTTCTTCCATCAGCTCACGACTGGCGTAGTCGCCGATGCTTTCGCAGTAGGCGATGCCGGCCTTGAGATCGGCATGGGCCTTGTGCTCGAGCTTCAGGTCGCATTCGAGCATTTCCTTGGTGTTCTCGCCGATCAGCAGCTTGCCCAGATCCTGCACATTGGGAATGCCTTCGAGAAACAGGATGCGCTTGATCAGCTTGTCGGCGTGCTTCATCTCGTCGATGGACTCGTGATACTCGTGCTCGCCAAGCTTTTTCAGGCCCCAGTCTTCGTACATGCGCGCATGCAGGAAGTACTGGTTGATGGCGACCAGTTCGTTACCGAGAATCTTGTTCAGGTGCTGAATGACCTTCTTGTCGCCTTTCATGATCGCTCCTGCTGTTTCGATGAAGGTGGATGACTACGAATTTTCTGCCCCGTTTTCTTCTCTGTCAAACCTAAGTTATTGAAAGATAAGTAAAAATAAAACTGAATACGAATGTTTCGATTCCGCATCAAAGTGCCAAGTTATTGAATTGACGCAATAAAAAACTTGCCCGGGAATTCAACTGGCTGAATGGTCCGGAAAGCGGATCGACAAATTTTTTTTCGCGCCATAAAAAAGCCCCGCAGAGCGGGGCATTGAGCACGCGGAATTCAGGCGGCGTGAGCGGAATGCGGGTCGTGACTGCGCAGGTAGTCCTGCAGGCGGGCCTGCTGGCTCGGCGTCATGAACAGGCCCAGCTTGCTGCGCCGCCAGAGCAGGTCGGCGCTGCCGCGCACCCATTCCTCACGGCGCAGGTAGTCGACTTCGCGGGTGTAGAGCCCGGCGCCGAGATGTTCGCCAAGATCGGTCAGGTTGTGTACGCCCTCGAGCAGGCGCCAGGTGCGGCTGCCATAGCTGACGGCCCAGCGCCTGGCCAGGCTGGTGGGTAACCAGCCATGGCGCTCGCAGAGGGCTTCGATCAGCGCGCTCAGGCTCTCCAGATTCTCGCCCCCGGGCAAGGGGGCGCTGGCGGTCCAGGCCGGTCCCAGGTTCGCAAAGTAGGGCTGCAGCTGCGCCATGGCGGATTCGGCCAGCTTGCGGTAGGTGGTCAGCTTGCCGCCGAATACCGAGAGCAGCGGCGCTTCGCCAGGTGCACCGGACAACGACAGGGTGTAGTCGCGGGTAATGGCCGAAGGCTCGTCCGACTCGTCGTCGCACAGCGGGCGGACCCCGGAGAAGCTGTACAGCACGTCGGCGCGGCTCAGCTGCTGCTTGAAATGGTCGTTGACCACCTTGAGCAGGTAGTCGGTTTCCTCGGCGCTGACGGCCACCTGCGCCGGGTCGCCCTGGTATTCACGGTCGGTGGTGCCGATCAGGGTGAAGCGTTCCAGATAGGGAATGGCGAAGACGATGCGTCGGTCCTCGTTCTGCAGGATGTAGGCCTGCTCGCCCTCGTACAGGCGCGGTACCACGATATGGCTGCCCTGGATCAGGCGGATGCCGTAGGGCGACTGCTGTTTGAGGTCTTCGCGGATGAAGCGGGCAACCCAGGGGCCGGCGGCGTTGACCAGCCCGCGGGCGCGGATGGAGAACAGGCTGCCATCGTTGCGTTCGAGGTGGATGTGCCACAGGCCCTTGCTGCGTCGCGCGCTGACGCAGCGGGTGCGGGTATGGATATGAGCGCCTTTCTCGCGGGCGGCCATGGCATTGAGTACCACCAGGCGGGCGTCGTCCACCCAGCAGTCGGAGTACTCGAAGCCGCGGCTGATCTCCGCCTTGAGCGGGCTGCCGGCGCCGAAGCGCAGGCCGCGCGAGGGGGGCAGACGTTCGCGCTTGCCGAGGTGGTCGTAGAGAAACAGGCCGGCGCGAATCATCCAGGCCGGACGCAGGTGCGGGCGGTGCGGCAGAACGAAGCGCATGGGTTTGACGATATGCGGCGCCTTGGCCAGCAACACCTCACGCTCGGCCAGGGCCTCGCGCACCAGGCGGAACTCGTGATGCTCCAGATAGCGCAGGCCGCCATGGATCAGCTTGCTGCTGGCCGAGGACGTGTGGCTGGCCAGGTCATCCTTTTCGCAAAGGAATACGGACAGGCCGCGGCCGGCCGCGTCAGCGGCGATGCCCACGCCATTGATGCCGCCGCCAACGACGGCGAGGTCATAGACTTCCGCAACGGGACTGGCGAACGGATCGTGAGGCATGGGGCACGCTCGGCTATTGGATTCGAATGTGTTGATGTTCACTTTCGAAAATATGCTAGACGAAGATGCGCGACTTCGCTAGCCCGCTGCGCGATTGTGCGCCGAGTGGTCGTGGAGCGAGGGGAGGGCGGGTGCAGCCGGCCAGCGCGGGGCTGGCGATGGGCACCCGCGCTGCAGCAGCCGGCTTCGGCCTGATCAGACCAGGTCGAGCTGGACCTTGTGGCTGTGCAGCAGGCGGGCGATGGCGGGCGACGGTGCGCAGTCGGTGAACACGCGGTCGACCAGGGCGATGGAGCCCAGGCGGACCACGGCATTGCGACCGAACTTGCTGGAGTCGGCGGCGAGAAACACCTGGCGGGCGTTGTCGATGATGGCCTGGGAAACCCGCACTTCCTGATAGTCGAAGTCGAGCAGGCTGCCGTCCTCGTCGATGCCGCTGATGCCGACGATGGCGTAGTCGACCTTGAACTGCTGGATGAAATCCACCGCCGCCTGGCCGACGATGCCGCCGTCGCTGCGCACCGTGCCGCCGGCCACCAGCACCTCGAAGTCGGCCTTGGCGCTGAGCTGGGCGGCCACGTGCAGGTTGTTGGTGATGATCTTCAGACCCTTGTGGTTCTGCAGCTCGCGGGCGATGGCTTCGGTGGTGGTGCCGATGTTGATGAACAGCGAGGCATGATCGGGAATTTGCGCGGCCACGGCTTCGGCGATGCGCTGTTTTTCCTCGCGCATCTGCCCGGCCCGCATGCCGTAGGCGGTGTTCTGAATGCTCGAGGCCTCGCAGGCGGCGCCACCGTGGGTACGGCGCAGCAGGCCGTGCTCGGCCAGCTGATTGATGTCGCGACGTATGGTCTGTGGAGTGACGGCGAAGGCCTGGGCCAGTTCGTCGATGCTGACGTAGCCGCGCTCACGGGCGAGATTGAGGATGTCGTGTTGGCGAGGGGCCAGATTCATGATGGCTTCCTTTGGTGACGGACCATTATAGGCTGCCCAACCGGACGATTTCGGCTAATGTACGCTTTCTTTCAGCTTGTTTTCACATTCGAACATGACCCCAGCCATCGACCTGTTGAAGAAAGCCAAGGCCGTGCACCGGGTGCATAGCTATCAGCACGATCCCAAGGCCCCGTCCTATGGGCTGGAGGCGGCGGAGAAACTCGGCCTGGCACCTGCGCAGGTGTTCAAGACCCTGCTCGCCGCGACCGAGAAGGGCGAGCTGCTGGTGGCGGTGGTTCCGGTTGCCGGCAGTCTCGACCTCAAGGCGCTGGCGCTGGCCGCCGGAGCGAAGAAGGCGGACATGGCCGACCCGGCCGCGGCCCAGCGCGCCACCGGTTACCTGCTGGGCGGCATCAGCCCGCTGGGGCAGAAGAAGCGTCTGCGTACCTTCATCGACAGCTCGGCCCGCAACCATTCCAGCATCTACGTCAGCGCCGGGCGGCGCGGCCTGGAGGTGGAACTGGCGGCCGAGGTGCTGGCGAAGCTCACCCAGGCCGGTTTCGCCGAAATCGGTCGCCCATGACTTGAATCGCCTGCGTTCGCGCAGCGAACAGACGACATAACAACAAGGAAACGCGCATGTCCAAATACCTGCTAGCCATCGATCAGGGCACCACCAGTTCCCGTGCCATCATCTTCAGTGCCCAGGGCTTGCCGGTGGCGCGTGCCCAGCAGGAGTTCAAGCAGTACTTTCCGCAGGACGGCTGGGTCGAGCACGATGGCCAGGAAATCTGGCTGTCCACCCTCAAGGTCTGTCGCGAGGCCATCGCCAGCAGCGGCCTGCAGGCGGAGGCGATCGCTGCCATCGGCATCACCAATCAGCGTGAGACCACCCTGGTGTGGGATGCCGCCAGCGGCACCCCCATTCACCCGGCCATCGTCTGGCAGGACCGCCGTACCGCCGATTATTGCGCCGGCCTCAAGGATGCAGGGCACGAGGCCATGGTGTCGGCCAAGACCGGTCTGCTGATCGACCCCTATTTCTCCGCCACCAAGCTGCGCTGGATCCTGGAAAACGTACCCGGCGCCCGCGAGCGTGCGCAGCGCGGCGAGCTGCGCTTCGGTACGGTGGACAGCTTCCTGTTGTGGCGCCTGACCGGTGGCAAGGTGCATCGTACCGATGCCAGCAATGCCTCGCGCACGCTGATGTTCAACATCCACACCCAGCAATGGGATCAGGACTTGCTCGAGCTGTTCGACATCCCTGCCAGCCTGTTGCCCGAGGTGCTCGATTGCGCGGCCGAGTTCGGTCATGCCGAAGCCGAGCTGCTCGGTGCCAGTATTCCGGTGCTGGGCATGGCCGGCGATCAGCAGGCGGCGCTGATCGGTCAGGCCTGCTTCGAGCCCGGCATGGTCAAGAGCACCTATGGCACCGGCTGTTTCATGATCCAGAACACCGGCGATCAGCCGGTGAGCTCGAAGAATCGCCTGCTGACCACCGTCGGCTATCGCCTGGGTGGCAAGGTCACCTACGCCGTGGAGGGCAGCATCTTCGTCGCCGGGGCGGCGGTGCAGTGGCTGCGCGACGGCATCAAGCTGATCAGCCATGCGCGTGACAGCGAGGCGCTGGCCGAGGCCACCGGCGAGGCCTGTGGCGTCTACCTGGTACCGGCCTTCACCGGCCTGGGCGCGCCGTACTGGGACCCCAAGGCGCGCGGCGCGATCTTCGGCCTGACCCGCGATACCGGGATCAAGGAGATCGTCACCGCCGGCCTGCAGTCGGTGTGCTACCAGACCCGCGACCTGCTCGAGGCCATGCGTCAGGACGGCGCCGCGGCGCCCAGCGCGCTGCGGGTGGACGGCGGCATGGTGGAGAACAACTGGGTCATGCAGTTTCTCGCCGACATCCTCGGGGTCAGCGTCGAGCGCCCCGAGGTCACCGAGACCACGGCGCTGGGGGTTGCCTATCTGGCCGGCCTGCAACTGGGGCTCTATCCCGATCTGAAGGCCATTGCCAGTCACTGGCATCGCCAGCATCGCTTCGAGCCGCGGATGAGCGAGACGCACCGTGAGCGCCTCTATGCCGGTTGGCTGGATGCGGTGAAGCGGGTGCGCAGCGAGGGCTGAGCGGCGTCGCAAGAGCGTGGGAGCGGCTGCAGATATGGAGCCTGGGCCGGCGCTGAGCAAGCCGCTTGTGCGGATGGCGCCCAGGGCATCTGGAAAACGGCAACTGTATCTGTTGCCGCTTACCTGGCGCAGGCATGCTGGCCGCTCTTGTCTGGTCAGGAACGCATCATGCCGCTCGAATTTCATCAAGTTGACGCCTTTACCGACCGTCCTTTCGCGGGCAACCCCGCCATGGTCTATCGCCTCGATGCCTGGCTCGACGATGCGCTGATGCAGCGCATCGCCGCCGAGCACAACCTGGCCGAGACGGCATTCGTGGTGAAGGAGGGCGAAGCCTGGCATATCCGCTGGTTCACGCCGGCCAGCGAGGTGCCGCTGTGTGGCCATGCGACGCTGGCCAGCGCCAAGGTACTGTTCGATCTCTATCAGGAAGCGGGTGAGGTGCTGCTGTTCACCTGCCTGTCCGGCGAGCTGCGTGTGACCCGCCAGGGCGAGCGGCTGGAGCTGGATTTCCCGCTGCGCCCGGTGGTGCCGGCGCCGGCATCGCTGCATGCCCAGGTCGACCGTGCGCTAGGTCTGGCGGCGCAGGACGTGCTGACCTTGCTCAACGCCGATGGCAGCGTGCAGGAGTTGATGGTGGTGCTCGCCAGCGAGGCGCAGGTGCGGGGCTTCGCTCCCCATCTGCCGGCGCTGGCCGAGCTGCCGGGGCTGGGCGTGCTGATCACGGCGCCCGGCGAGCGGCATGATTTCGTCTCGCGCTACTTTGCGCCGAGCATCGGCATCGATGAGGACCCGGTCACCGGCTCCACCCACTGCATGCTCATGCCTTACTGGGCAGAACGCCTGGAGCGCAGCGAACTGAGCGCCTTTCAGTGCTCGGCGCGCGGTGGCGAGCTGCTCTGTCGCCTGGAGGGGGAGCGGGTCAAGATCGCCGGCCATGCGCGGCACATCGCCTCTGGCCGGCTGATGCTCTGATTCAGTTGCTGCTGACCCGGCGCACGCCGCCGGAGTCGGTCAGCTGCAACTGCGCCGCCACGCTGCCCAGAGCCGGGAAGGCCACCAGGTGATCGGCGGCGATGCGGATGCCCACTTCGTCACCCGGCAGGTGGTCGGCATGGCTGGGGAAGATCGATTCCAGCTGGCTGCCGGTGGGCAGCTGCAGGCGATAGAGAGTGGCGGCGCCGAGGAAGGTCTTGCCGACGATGCGCGCCTTCAGCCCGCTGCTCTCATCCGGGACGATGTCGTCCGGGCGCAACAGCACGTCCACCGCGCTGCCCTGTGCCCAGGTATAGGCACGGTTGCCGCGAATCACCCCCAGCTCGGTCTGCACCGTATCCGGGCTGAGCAACTGGCCGCGAATGAAGTAGCCCTGGCCGATGAAACTGGCGACGAAGGGGGTGAGCGGCTCGTGGTACAGATTGAACGGCGTATCCCACTGCTCCAGGCGGCCCTGATTGAAGACGCCGACGTGATCGCTGACGGCGAAAGCCTCTTCCTGATCGTGGGTGACCAGAATGGCGCTGGTGCCGCGCGCCTTGAGAATCTCGCGCACCTCATGACTGAGGCGTCGACGCAACTCGCCATCGAGGTTGGAAAAGGGCTCGTCGAGCAGCAGCAGCTGTGGTTCCGGCGCCAGGGCGCGGGCCAGGGCGACACGCTGTTGCTGCCCGCCGGACAGCTCGTGCGGATAGCGTTTGGCCAGGTGACCGAGCTTGACCAGCTCCAGCAGCTCCTGGGTTACGCGCTCGGCGTCGGGTTGTTTGCGAATGCCGAAGGCGATGTTCTCGGCCACGCTCAGGTGGGGAAACAGGGCGTAGTCCTGAAACACCATGCCGATGTGGCGTTTCTCCGGAGCCAGGGTAAAACCGGCGCGGGAAATCACTTCGCCTGCCAGTTCGATCTCGCCTTCGAGCACCGGCTCGAAACCGGCGATGGCGCGCAGCGTGGTGGTCTTGCCGCAGCCGGAGGGGCCGAGCAGGCAGCCGATGTCACCTGCGTTCAGATGCAGATCGAGGTCCTGCACCACCTTGTGCGCGTGGTAGCCGCAATTCAGCCCGCGCAGTTGCAGCAACGGTTCGCTCATGCGTGGTGATACGCCGGTTCGACCAGCATTTCCAGCAGCGCCTTCTGCGCGTGCAGGCGATTTTCGGCCTGATCCCAGGCTACCGAGCGTGGGTCGTCGAGCAGATCGACGCTGATTTCCTCTCCGCGGTGGGCCGGCAGGCAGTGCATGAACAGCACGTCCTCGGCCGCGCGGTCGAGCAGTTGCGGGGTTACCTGGTAGGGGCGGAACAGCGCCATGCGCTGTGCGGCCTCGTCTTCCTGGCCCATTGAGGCCCAGACGTCGGTGCTCACCAGGTGGGCGCCGGCCACCGCCTCGCGCGGGTCGCGCAGCACCTGCACGCGCTCGCCGGCCTGGGCGAGGAAACGTGCGTCCGGCTCGTAGCCTGCGGGGCAGGCGACCTTGAGCTGGAAGTCGAACTGCATCGCCGCTTCGATGTAGGAGTTGCACATGTTGTTGCCGTCGCCGATCCAGGCCACGGTCTTGCCGGCGATGCTGCCACGGTGTTCGAGGAAGGTCTGCATGTCGGCCAGCAACTGGCAGGGGTGCAGGTCGTCGGACAGGCCGTTGATCACCGGCACTCGGGACTTGGCGGCGAATTCGGTGAGGTTGCTGTGGGCGAAGGTACGGATCATCACGGCGTCGAGCATGCTCGACATGACGATGGCGGCGTCGCCGATCGGCTCGCCGCGGCCCAGCTGGGTATCGCGCGGCGAGAGGAAGATGGCCTGGCCGCCGAGCTGGATCATGCCGGCTTCGAACGACAGGCGGGTGCGGGTCGAGGCCTTCTCGAAGATCATGCCCAGCACGCGGTTCTTCAGCGGTTCGAACAGCACACCGCGATTGCGCAGGTCCTTCAGCTCGATGCCTCGGCGGATCAGCCCCACCAGTTCGTCCGGTGTGTAATCCATCATCGAGAGAAAGTGTCTGACGCTCATCGTTAACTACCTTTATCACTACAGTTCGCAAGCCCGAGGCGAATGCAAAAAAACGGGAAAACGGCAGGGCTTGCGGCAGAGGCCGCAGGGTGCGACGAAACAGGGGAAGGCGCGATCTTATAAGGAAATGACGAGAAGGCGCAAATTGCCGCCCTCGAACCGGCAAATGGATGTTTTGTAAGTCTTTTCGCAAAGCTGCGTGCGAAATGTCACAAAACTGACATCATTGCTTGCGCCGCTCTGGAACGGGCCTCTAGGATGCCGCCGCCTTTCCTAGGCAATGCATTGCCCCGCAACGGGGACATCCATGGAATATATGTGCAAAGGAGTTTTGCATGAAACACGTAGCCTACGCCGCCGCTTTCTCCGCTCTCGCCCTGCTGACTGGCTGTGCCAGCCAGAACGTTAGCCAGCCGACCGTTCCGCTGAACGGCACCGTGCAGACCAACCTGAAGGCCGACGTGAAAGTGGGCGAGCCCATCTCCGGTCAATCTTCGGTGAACATCCTGTTCGGTGTGTTCAAGCTGGGCGGTGATACCCAGTTCGCCGATGGCGTGACCTACGGTGGTGGCGAGGGTGGTTTCGCGCTGGGTCTCGACCCGGTTGCTTCCGCCAAGTCCGCAGCTGCCTACAAGGCAGTCAAGGCCTCGGGTGCCGACGTGATCGTCGCCCCGCGTTACGAAGTGAACGTTCAGGATTACTTCGTGTACAAGACCGTGAGCGTCAGCGTTACCGGCAACAAGGGCACCGTGACCTCCATCCGTTAATTCGGATCGTTGCGACCCTGAATCGGCAGGCATGATGCCTGCCGATTCATGAGACGAACGCTGCTGGCGTCGTCCCCTTGCCCGGCCCATAGTTCGAAGTCTGCGACCTGACCGGTCGTCTCGCATCAGAACAAGAGGCCAGGCCATGACCAAGTCCCTCCATTACCGTGCATGCCATCTGTGCGAAGCCATCTGCGGCCTCGCCATCGAAACCGAGCTCCAGCCTGACGGCAGCACGCAGATCCGCTCGATCAAGGGCGACCCCCAGGACAGCTTCAGCCGCGGCCATATCTGCCCCAAGGCGGTGGCGCTGCAGGACATCCAGAACGACCCCGACCGCATTCGCCAGCCCATGCGCCGCAGCGGCGAGCAGTGGCAGGCCATCGCCTGGGACGAGGCCTTCGAGCTGGTCGCCGAGCGCCTCAGCGCGATCCGCGCCGAGCACGGGCAGAACGCCGTGGCCGTGTACCAGGGCAACCCCAGCGTGCACAACTACGGGCTGATGACCCACAGCAACTACTTCCTCGGCCTGCTGAAGACGCGCAACCGTTTCTCGGCCACCTCGGTCGACCAGCTGCCGCATCACCTGACCAGCCATTTGATGTACGGCCACGGCCTGCTGATCCCGATTCCGGACATCGACCACACCGACTTCATGCTGATTCTCGGCGGCAACCCGCTGGCCTCCAACGGCAGCATCATGACCGTGCCGGATGTGGAGAAGCGCCTGAAGGCCATCCAGGCCCGTGGCGGCAAGCTGGTGGTGGTCGACCCGCGGCGCAGCGAGACTGCCGCCATCGCCGATCAGCACCTGTTCGTGCGTCCCGGCAGCGATGCCGCGCTGCTGCTGGCGCTGCTCAATACCCTGTTCGAGGAAGGCCTGACCCGTGGCAGCCATCTGCCGGTGGAGGGGCTTGAGCAGGTGCGCGCGGCCATCGCCGAATTTACGGCCGAAGCCATGAGCGCTCGCTGTGGCGTACCGGCTGCCACCATTCGCCAGCTGGCGCGGGACTTCGCCGCGGCGGACAAGGCGGTCTGCTATGGGCGCATGGGCGTTTCCACCCAGACCTTCGGTACCCTCTGCCAATGGCTGGTGCAGCTGATCAACCTGGTTACCGGCAACCTCGATCGGGTCGGCGGGGCACTCTGCACCATGCCCGCGGTGGACCTGGTGGCGAGCACCTCGGGCGGGCATTTCAATCGCTGGCAGAGCCGGGTGTCCGGGTTGCCGGAATACGGCGGTGAGCTGCCGGTCTCGGCGTTGGCCGAAGAGATGCTCACCCCCGGCGAGGGGCAGATCCGCGCGCTGGTCACGGTGGCCGGCAATCCGGTGCTGTCCACCCCCAATGGTCGCCAGCTGGAGCAGGCGCTGCAGGGGCTGGACTTCATGCTCTCGGTGGATTTCTACATCAACGAGACCACCCGTTACGCCGACCTGATCCTGCCGCCGACCGCGCCGCTGGAACACGATCACTACGACACCACCTTCAACGTCTTCGCGGTGCGCAACGTCACCCGCTTCAACGAGGCGATCCTGGCCAAGCCGGAAGGTGCGCTGCACGACTGGGAAATCTTCGTCGGCCTGGCCCAGGCCTTTGCCGCGCGCAATGGCCTGGAGCTGAAGCCGACCCTGGCACCGGAGCAGATGATCGACATGGGGCTGCGCTTCGGCCCCTATGGGGATCGCAGCGAGCGCAAGCTCAGCCTGGCAGCGCTGCGCGATCACCCGCACGGGCTCGACCTAGGGCCCTTGCAGGCGAACCTGGCGGCGCGGCTGAAGACCGCTTCGAAGGCCGTCGAGGCGGCTCCCGAACTGCTGCTGGGCGACCTCGCACGCTTCGCCGCGCAGGTGCCGCCAGCGGCGGACGAACTGCTGCTGATTGGCCGACGCCACGTGCGCAGCAACAATTCCTGGATGCACAACTACCACCGCCTGGTGAAGGGCAAGCCGCGTCACCAGCTGCTGATGAATCCGTCCGACCTGGCCAGTCGTGGCCTGGTCGACGGCCAGCGCGTGCAGGTGCGCTCGCGGGTTGGCAGCATCGAGGTGGAGGTGGCGGCCAGCGACGAGGTGATGGCCGGCGTGGTCAGCCTGCCGCACGGCTGGGGGCATGCGCGCCCCGGCGTGCAGATGGCTATTGCCAGCGAGCAGCCGGGCGCCAGTGCCAACGACCTGACCGACGAGCGCCGCCTCGATGCGTTGTCCGGCAATGCGGTGCTCAATGGCGTGCCGGTCGAGGTGGTGGCCGCATAGCTGCGATCCGGGGTCGTATCAAGGCAAGGGAGCGACGGCAAGGCCGAGCATTGTGCTCGGCTTTTCGCTACAATCGCGCCACCGTGGCGACCGTCGGGTCGCGAAGTCTATGCTGAGGTGCCCAATGGATATCATCGAAACCATCAAAGAGCAGATCGCCAACAACACCGTTCTGCTGTACATGAAAGGCTCGCCCAACGCGCCGCAGTGTGGCTTCTCCGCCCGTGCCGCCCAGGTGGTGATGGGTTGTGGCGAGAAGTTCGCCTATGTCGACATCCTGCAGAATCCGGAAATCCGCGCCAACCTGCCGAAGTACGCCAACTGGCCGACTTTCCCGCAGCTGTGGGTGGCCGGCGAGCTGGTCGGCGGCAGCGACATCCTCACCGAGATGTACGAGAAGGGCGAGCTGCAGACCCTGATCAAGGATGCCGTGAGCAAAGCCGGCGCCTGATCGCTGCCTTCGCAAAAAAGAACCCGCCTAGGCGGGTTCTTTCGTTTCTGCGCCTAATAAAGCCGACGGGCGCCGGTGCGCACGGCCTGGGCGGCACCGCGATACCCTAAGTCACTTCTGCAGCCACTGGCCATTGAGCTGGATGAACTGTCCCTTCGGCGTGCGCTCGATGGCCTTCTTGCCGGCGATGGCTTCGACATCGCTCAGGCTGATTCCGTTGTCCTGCGCCACCTTCTGATACTCGGCACGGCGCGCCTGGTTGATCAGGCGGGCGATTTCCTCGGCCTGGCCACCGGGCTTGACCACGCCGAGGTAGCCGTTGGGTTGCTCGCCCAGCTGCCCGCTGCTCTTGGCCTCGCCGAGTGCGCTCATGGCCTGGTTGAGGTTCAGTGCGTAGGCCGGCAGGCTCAGGCTCAATGCCAGCAACAGGGTCGAAATGTAACGGATCATCGCCTTTCTCCTTAGAACAGACCGCTGCCTTCGCTAAATACGCTGTCCAGAGCCTTGTCCACTTTGATGTAGATTTCGTGCTCGACCTTGACGTTCAGGTTGATGTTGATCGGCTCGTTGGGCATGGCCAGTTGTACCGTCGGGGTACAGGCCAGGCACAGCAGCCCCAGGCTCAGGACTGCGAGGAGGCGGTACGTGCGCATGGCGCTACTCCTTTGATTCTTGGGGGACACGCTGGCGCATCCATTGCTGAATCCGTTGCTGGATGATGCCACTGACCTTGTCGGTCAGCTGCAGACTGGCCAGCAGGGCCGGAACGTCTTCTTCCAGGTTGATGTTGAAGTGGATGGGCCGGCCCTTCTCGATGGCCGGGTTCTGTCCATGCAGACGCATGCCCAAGCGCAGTGTGCCGGACTGATCATAGTCGACGCTACTGCTGAGCAGATCGTAGTGGAAGTCCTCCAGTGCGTCGGTGACCAGTTTCATGCCGGGGTTGGCCTGGCCCATGGCGCGAATGCGCGGCGACTGAAAGCGCAGTCGCCCTCCCGGCGGCCTGGCTTCGATCAGGCCCTGCTCGATGCTGATGGCGTCGCCCAGGCGCAGCGGCAGGGTGCCGTCGATCAGCCCATTGCCGGACAGGCCTTCGGCCGGGTAGACGCGAAACAGCTCTTGCAGATCCAGGCCGCTGAGGCGCAGGGGCAGCAACTGGCTGGGCTGTGCCAGTGCCCAGGTTGCCGGTGCCAGGCTCAGGCTGCCGCCGAGCACGCCCAGCTCGGCGCGCTGGTGTGTCAGGTTGCCGGCCAGCGGCCGCTGCAGGCTGGCTTGGTAGCTGGCCTGCAGTTGCAGGGGGCCGAGTTCGATGCCGGGATCGAGCTGGCGGGCACTCAGTTGCGGCAGGTCGAGGCGCAGTCGATCGCCGGCCAGTTGCAGGCGCAGTTCGGCATCGACACCGTTCAGGGTGGTGCGGTCATAGACGCCGGCCAGACCCTTGCCGGTCAGACTGGCCTTGAGCTGCAGGGGCTTGCCGCTGGGCAGTTGCAACTGCGCCTCGGCCTGCACGCGGCCATTGTCCAGCGACAGCAATGGCGGCCAGGCGGCCAGGGTCTGTGCCAACGGGTTGCCGGCACGCAGGAACAGCTCGTCGAGGGTGGCATTGAGCTTCAGTGCATTGGTCGTGTTGTTCAGGCGCAGGGCCGCGCTCAGGCCCGAATCGGCCAGCAGGGCGCCGTCGAGGGACTGACGGGCGCTGTTCGCGTCGATCCGTCCCTGCCATTGCCAGCCCTGTGTCTGCAATTGCGGGTGCTGCAGGCGTTGGATGCGGATGCCCAGCGGGCCGGAGAGAGTCGGTGCGCTCGGGGTGCCGCCCAGTTCAGTGCCGGCCAGTGTCGCCTGAGCCTGCTGCAGGTCCAGCTCGGCGCTGCGCAGGCGCTGGACGTCGAGGCGGGACTTGCCTGTTAGGCCAAGCTGCCACTGCTGCGCCGTGACGCTGCCCTTGAGGGCGAGATTCAGGCGCAGGTCATCGAGACGACTGTCGGTCAGGTCCAGGCGTTTGCTGCGGGCTTGCAACTGCAGCTGTCGAACTTCCACCGCCCAGGCGGGGGATTGGCGCAGGCCAAGCTCGGCATCGGCCTGCAGTTCCAGCGGACCTTGCCCGCTGACTTTCAGTCGCAGGGCCAGCTCCTCGTCGGTAGCGTCGTCCAGTGGGGCGAAGTGCAACTGCAATCGCTGCGGTCGCAGGCCGCTCGGCAGCGACGCCAGCCAGGGTGCATCCTGAGCGTCGAGCTGCAGCTGGCCGTCCAGGCGGCGGGCCTGCCACTGGCCCATGGCGTTGCGCAGGTCGAGCGCCAGCTCGCCGCTGACCAGGCCGACGCCGGGAAGCGGCCAGGGCTGCGGCAGCTGCGCATCGACTCGCAGCCATCCGGGCGTGGCGAGCAGCGCGCTGAATGCCAGGGTTTCCTGCGGCACCTGCAGCTGCCACTGGGCGTTCACGCCTGCCTGCCGGGGCGTGTCAGGCAGGGCGGCGGTGTCGAGCTGCGTCCATTCGCTCAGCCAGTCGACGAGCCAGGCCGTATCCGGTAATGCAGCGATCTCCAGGTTGCCGCTCCATTGCAGGGCAGCGGCCTGAGGCTGCAGGTCGCTGTGCAGGGTGATCTGCGGTTGGTCGTCGAGCAGCAGGTTCAGCTGCGCCTGGCGCGGGCTGTCCGGCGCACTGCCGAGCCCCTGCAACTGCGCACTCAACTGCGCCTGGTGCGTGTCGCGCAGGAGCAGGGCGCGCAGCTGCAGCTCATCGTCCAGCAGCTGCAATTCGAGGTCGCCCTGCAGTGTGCAGCGGCCGCTGTGACAGGGCAGCTGCGCCTGGGCGTCGTGCACCTCGATTCGTCGCGGTAGCCATGGCAGGGTCTGGGTCAGACTCTGGAGGACACCGGCCGGATCGTTTGCGCTCAGGCTTTCGGGTTCTGTCTGCTCAGGCCGCCAGAACAGCCGCACATCCTGCGCAGTCAGGCGGTAGCGAGGCGCTTCGCTGGCCAGCCAGTAGAGGCGCACCTGCCCGGCCTGCATCTGCAGCTCACCGCTACGGCGCTGCACCAGGCTCACGCCTTGTAGCTGCAGGCCGCGCCAGGACAGGCTCAGGTGCTGCCAGTCCAGTTCGATGTGCTGCTCCTCGAGCAGTTGCTGCATGCGGTAGCCGGCATAGCAGACCAGTAGCGACAGCAGCGCCAGTGTCGCGACGCAGATGCTCAGCCAGAAACGCTGGCGGCTCATGAGTTTTCCTTGCTCGATGCGGTCCATCGGACGGTACCCCATGCCCGAGTGAGTGCCAAGCGACTTTCCGTGCTATTGTGTGTTTACAGCTTTTGATGTTTATTTTGTTGTGAACAAGCGAAGGAGGAAGTGATGAGCGCGGTGACTCACTGTCAACCCGACGCCGATGCGGTGCTGGCCAAGGCGCTGCTCAATACCCGCGAGCAACTGGGGTTGACCCAACAGGAACTGGCGGACATCGTCGGCGTCCATCGCAGTGCCATCGGGCGCTGGGGCGAGCAGGGCGGTTTGCGTCCGCAGAGCAAGACCGGTGAACTGGCGTTGTTGCTGATCCGGGTCTACCGAGCCCTGTTCGCCCTGTTCGGCGGCAATCAGCAGGACATGCGCCATTTTCTGCGTACCGAGAACCGCCATCTGGCTGGCGTGCCGCTGCAGCAGATGACTCAGGTGCAGGGCTTGGTGCGCGTCGTCGAGTATCTCGACGCCATTCGCGGCAAGGTCTGAAAGCCAACAAGTCCTGCGGCATCGAGAACGGGCTCGGTAGGCTGCGTACGACCAGCGCAGTTCGTCCGAAGGGGTGATTGCCGTGGGTCAAGATGCTGTATAAAAATACAGTTTTTCGCGGCTCTGAGCATTGCTTGCCTGCTGTGATCAGCCGGAGGCTGTCACTAACCCAGCGCCTTGTACGGCTCCAGCGTCGCGATGCCTTGAGCAGGCTCTACCCTTGGGAGGTATCGCCATGGACATCTGGCAACTATGCGAAGGCGAACGGCAGGTTCGACCGTTGCGCGGCAAGCTGCTGCGCATGGTGGAGAGCCAGGCGCAAGTCGCCACCCTGCAACTGGTCGATACCCTGGCCGAGCAGGCTCTGCTGGAAGAGTTGCTCGAAGCCAGCAAGCCGCCGCTGCCGCAGGGCAGCGAGCCGCTGCACTATCTGCTGAAGACGCCGTTTCGCTATCCGCCGCTGCGCTGGGGCTCGCGCTTTGGCACGGTGCACGAACCCAGCCTGTTCTACGCGGCCTTGCGGTTGGAAACGGCGATGGCCGAGGCGGCCTACTATCGCTTCGTGCTGTGGAACGGCATGGTCAGTCCGCCGCCCAGCGGGCGCATCCTTTCCGAACATTCCACCTTCGAGGCGCGCTATCGGGTCGAGCGCGGCATTCAGCTGCAGCAGCCGCCATTCGACCTGCATCGCCAGTTGCTGGCCCATCCCAGCGATTACAGCGTGCCGCAAGGTTTGGGGGCGGCGATGCGAGCGGCCGGCATCGAGGCCTTCGAGTACCGCTCGGCGCGCTGCCCGGCCGGTGGCAGCAATGTTGCGCTGTACGTTCCCGGTGCGTTTGCGGAAAAGCGACCACGCAACCTGACCGCCTGGCTGTGCGAAACCACCGGCGAATACGTGGCCTTCAAGCATGCCCAGACCCCCGATCAGCCGCGGCTGTTTCGCTGGGAGCAGTTCCTGGTTCAAGGGCAGTTGCCGCAGCCCGCATGACCGCGTCGATGCCCCGAAACAGAGCGCTGCGCGGATCTGTCGCAGGGAGTTGTGCACAATGCTGATGCAGGCTGTCACATCACTGTCAGAAACAACGCTAAACGCTTGATTTTTCGTGGCTGATTTTTAAGTCAATGAAAAATATGCATTTTTTTCGTTGGTGAAAAAATCGACAGTTTGACTGAGAGCCCCGAAGCATCGGGGCTCACGTCCCTTTCGCCCAAGTTGTGCACGGAGTTATCCACAGCTTCTGTGGATTGTGCCGAGCGCTTGCTCTGGAACGCCAATGGTGGGTTTTGGCAAGTCTTTACCTCGGCAAAAAAAGGAGTAGAGTGGCGCGCCCCGGCAGTCACCCCTTCTTTTTTATGCCACGCGTTACACCCGCTACCACCTCGGCCCCCGACTCCAATGCCTCGCGTTTGCCCATGCGTGTCGCCCTCTGGCTGCTCGACAGCCCGCGCCTGGGGCGGACCCCCAGTGTCAAACGCATCGCCGGCAACCTGCTCAAGCAGCCCGCGCGCAAGGGCTGCGTGCAGGCGCAGAGCCGCCTGGGGCAATTGCTGTGCCGCGACTGCGGCAATCCGCGCGACCGCCGCATGGGCTTCGAACTGCTGCGCCAGGCGGCCAGGGCCGGTGACCGCGGCGCACAGCTGGAGCTGGAGCGTCTGGCGCGCTGACCCCACGGACGGGCTGGCTGGGTATACTGCCAGCGGTTCAACATGGAGTGTCTATGCCCGTCGACCCCCTATCCCTCGCCATTGGTGCCGCCGCGGCCCTTGTTCCGCTGCTGGCTGGTCTCTGGTCGCTGCAACGACGCGTCGCCCAGGCGCAGAGCGAGCAGGCGCTGCTGCAGGAGCGCCTGGAACACGCCCAACTGAGCCAGACAGGCTTGCTCGCTCAGCTCGACGCCTGCCGTGCCGAGCTGGCCGAGGTCAGCGAGATCAAGGTGGAGCAGCAGAGCGAACTGGCCGGCCTGCGGCGCGAGAACGAGCTGCTGCAGCAGGAGCGACAGATCGCCCGTGAGGCGGCGCAATCCTGGCATCAGCAGCGCGAACGCAACGAGGCCGAACTGCGCCGGCTGACCGCCGAATGCGCAGCGCTGGCCGCCGAGCTGCAGGAGCATCGCGATAATCAGCAGCAGCGCCTCGATGATCTGCAGGGCGCGCGCGACGAGTTGCGCGCGCAGTTCGCCGAGCTGGCGACGAAGATCTTCGACGAGCGCGAGCAGCGTTTCGCCGAAACCAGCCAGCAGCGTCTCGGCCAGTTGCTCGATCCGCTCAAGGAGCGCATCCAGGCCTTCGAGAAGCGCGTCGACGAGAGTTACCAGCAGGAGGCGCGCGAGCGTTTCTCCCTGGGCAAGGAGCTGGAGCGTCTGCAGCAGCTCAACCAGCGCCTGGGCGATGAAGCGACCAACCTGACCCGTGCGCTCAAGGGCCAGAAGACCCAGGGCAACTGGGGCGAGCTGGTGCTCGAAAGGGTGCTGGAGCATGCCGGCCTGGAAAAGGGTCGCGAGTATCACACCCAGGTCAGCCTCAAGGGGGAGGGCGGCGAGCGCTTCCAGCCCGATGTGCTGATCCGCCTGCCAGGCGAGAGACAGGTGATAGTCGATGCCAAGGTCAGCCTCAGCGCCTATCAGCAGTACGTCGCCGCCGTGGACGAGCCGCTCCGCCAGCAGGCGCTGAAGCAGCACCTGCTATCGCTGCGCAGTCACCTCAAGGGCCTGTCCGGCAAGGATTACCAGCGCCTGGAAGGCCTGCACAGCTTGGATTTCGTCCTGCTCTTCGTGCCCATCGAAGCGGCCTTCGCCGCAGCGCTGCAGGCCGAGCCCGACCTGTTTCAGGAAGCCTTCGAGCAGCAGGTGGTGATCGTCAGCCCGACCACCCTGCTGGCGACCCTGCGGGTGATCGACAGCCTCTGGCGTCAGGAGCGCCAGGGGCAGAACGCACGCGAAATCGCCGAGCGGGCCGGCCAGCTGTATGACAAGTTCGTCGCCTTCATCGCCGACCTCGATGAAATGGGCAGCCGCTTGCAGCAGCTGGACAAGGCGTACGCCAGCGCGCGCAACAAGCTGGTGGAGGGGCGCGGCAACCTGATCGGTCGTGCGGAGAATCTCAAGCTGCTTGGCGCCCGTGCCAGCAAGAGCCTGCCGACCGAGCTGCTCGAGCGCGCCGCCGACCTGCCGGCGCTGGACGAGCTGGGCGAGTAGCCGGCATCGCAGCTGCGCGTCTGTCCTGAGGGCGTTTCTCTCCGCCGTAGTTAACCTGCGGGCGGTTTCGATACGCCCTGATCTTCCTCCATCCGAGTGACATGCTCGCGTATCCAGCCGGCCAGGGCTTTCGGCTCCGCCAGCACGCGCCAATGCCCGCCGCGAACGTCACGGCGCGTCAGTGAAGGCGCCCAATGCGGCAGGTCGTCGAACAGTTGCGGACGTACGAAACGGTCGGCCAGAGGCACGATCAGCTGCACCGGCACGCGGGTACTGCGCGCCCGCGGGCTGAACAGGCTGCGGACGAAGTTGGCGCGATACAGCTGCACCCCGCGCATGCCGTCGCTGCGTTGCGTGCTGCTGGGCGGCAGGCCGTGCACGCCCTCCACGCGGCGCAGCAGCCAGGGCCAGGCGCGGTCCAGACCCAGGCGCCAGCACAGCTCCGGCAGCAGCGGGATGTGGAACAGGGCGATGTACCAGGAACTGAGCAGCTGGCCGAGCACCTGCCGCAGAGCGCCTGGACTGCGCAGGCTGATGCGCTGGCGCATCCAGTGGCCAACGTGGTCCAGGCAGGGTCCGGAAATGCTGGTATAGGAAGCCAGTAACGGCTGGATGCGCGGCTCGGTCACCGCTTCCCAGCTCTGGATCGACCCCCAGTCGTGGGCCACCAGGTGCACCGGCTGCTGCGGGCTGAGTGCGCGGATCACCGCTTCCAGATCGTTCGCCAGCCGCTCCAGGCGATAATCGCGCAGCCGTCGCGGCGCCTGCGAGGCGCCATGGCCGCGCACGTCGTAGGCGAGGATGCGGTAGTCGGCAGCCAGCTCGCTCACCAGCGGCAGCCAGATCTCGTGGCTGTCCGGGTAACCATGGACCAGCAGCAGGGTCGGTCCGTCGGCCTTGCCCCAGACATAGGCCTGCAGGCGTACGCCGTCCCCCTGCACGTGGCAGCGCTGCGCTGGCAGCTCGCGGCGGTGCAGCGGGGCGTTCACAGGTCGGCACCGAACGGGGCGGGTGGCAGGACTGTTGCAGGCATGGCGGGCTCCGCTGATCAGGATGACATCGTCTGATGTCATTGTTTGCCCTGCGCCTGCCCTTGCCTAGCCGGTCCGGCGTCGTGTGGGCATCGGCACTTTCCTGTCACTTGGAGGCAGCAGCCGCTCTACTGCCGGGATCGCGCGGCTTTCGTGGCCGTTATCGGGCCTGGCGCGAAGGGCAAGTCCAGCCCTTGGTTGGGGGGATGCGCGCGGTTGTTGGCCGGCGAAGCGCGACGCTATGATCGCGCCATGACTCCGACTTCTCTGTTTCTCCAGCGCCTGCTCGGCAGCGCCGCCCCCGTGGCCGCGGCGGCTGTCGCCGAATACACGGTCGACGAGCTGGCCCAGGCCGCGCAGACCACGGTGCGCAACGTGCGCGCGTACCAGGATCGCGGTCTGCTGCCGCCGCCCGAGCGGCGCGGGCGAGTCGGCATCTACAGTGGCGAGCATCTGGCGCGCCTGCGCCTGATCGGCCAGTTGCTCGAGCGCGGCTACAGCATCGCCAATATTCGCGAGCTGTTCGAGGCCTGGTCGCAGGGGCGCGATCTGGCGCATGTGCTGGGCCTGGAACAGGCCATCCGCGGCCCCGGAGAGCCCGAACAGCCCGGACGGCTGGAGTTCGCCGAGCTGCAGGCGATCTTCGCGGACGATCTGGACGACGAGCTGATCGATCGCGCCCAGGCCATGGGCCTGCTGCAGTTCGCCGGCGACCACCTCAGCGTGCCCAGCCCGCGTCTGTTTGCCGCGGGTGTCGAGCTGTACCGCGCCGGTATTCCGCTGCCGGCGCTGCTGGATGAGCTGGAGTCGATTCGCCGGCATGTCGAGCAGGTATCCACCGGCATCGTGCAGATGATCGTCGGGCATCTGGTCAATCCATTGCTGCAGAGTGCGCTGCCCCGTGCCGACCAGCTGGAAGACCTCAGCACGCAATTGCTGCGTCTGCGGCCACTGGTCGAGCAAGTGGTCGAGGCCGAGCTGGCGCGCGGCCTGCCGGTGGCGGCCAACCGCGAGCTGAGCGAACGGGTGCACCGGCTGCTGCAGGGGTTTCTGCAGCGCAGCCAGGGTTAGGCTGCCACCAGCGGCGAACCCTCGCGGAAAGCAGCCGCTCGATTAACCGCGCAATGCCAGATGGCGGCTGAGCAGGGCACGCAGGGCCGCCGGCTTGACCGGTTTGGGCAGGTAGTCGAGCCCCGCCGCATGTACCTCGGCCACCAGTTCCGGGCGGCCGTCGGCGCTGATCACCACGCCAGGTACCGGTTCGCCCAGACGGGTGCGCAGCCAGGCCATCAGTTCGGTGCCGGTCTCGCCTTCGTCCAGGTGATAGTCGATCAGGGCCAGTTGCGGACGCACGTCCTCGCTGAGCAGATGCTCGCATTCCAGGCGGTTGCGCGCCGTCCACACCTGGCAGCCCCAGCGTGACAGCAGGCTGTGCATGCCGGTGAGAATGCTGTCCTCGTTGTCGATGCAGATCACCTGGGTGCCGTGCAGCGGCTGGCCGTCTGCGGCCTGCGAGGCGGGCCCCTGCGGCTTGGGTGCGGGTTTTCTCGCCAGCGGCACGCTGACGCTGAACACGCTGCCCTTGCCCGGCCAGGAGCGAACCTCCAGACGGTGTGAGAGAACGCGGCACAGCCCGTCGGCAATCGCCAGGCCCAGGCCGAGCCCCTTTTCCGCTCGGGTCTGGTGGCTGTCCAGACGCTTGAACTCTTCGAAGATCACCTTGCGCTTGTCCTCGGGAATGCCCGCACCGCGGTCCCAGACTTCCAGGCGCAGGTGCTCGCCCTCGCGGCGCACGCCCAGCACCACACGCCCCTTGGCGTAGCGGAAGGCGTTGGTGAGGAAGTTCTGCAGAATGCGCCGCAGCAGCTTGATGTCGCTGTCGACCCACTGCCTGCTGCCCCGCACGCGCAGATCGATGCCCTGCTCGGCGGCCAGCACGCCAAACTCGGCGGCGAGGGTGTCGAACAGGCTGGCCAGGGCGAAGGGATGTCGGTCCGGGGCGATGCGGCCGTTTTCCAGGCGCGAGATGTCCAGCAGGTCGGTGATCAGATCCTCGGCCGAGCGCAGCGAGCTGTCCAGGTGGCGCACCAGTTCCTGGGCCTCCACCGGCAGGGCTTCGTCCTGGTGGGCCAGGGCCGCGGAGAACAGGCGTGCGGCATTGAGCGGCTGCATCAGGTCATGGCTGACCGCGGCGAGAAAGCGCGTCTTCGACTGGTTGGCCGCTTCGGCGTGGGCCTTGGCCTCGGTCAGCGCCTGGTTGAGTTTCGACAGTTCCTGGGTCCGCTCGGCGACGCGCCGTTCCAGGCTCTCGTTGGCTTCCTTGAGGGCGCGCTCGGCCTCGCGGAACTCGGTGATGTCGGTGAAGCTCATGACGAAGCCGCCGCCGGGCATGGGGTTGCCGATCAGCTCGATCACCCGGCCGTTGGGGAACACCCGTTCGTAGCTGTGCGCGGTGCCCTGACGCATCCAGTACAGGCGCTTGGCGACGTTCTCTTCGACGTCGCCGCTGCCGAGCATGCCGCGCTCGGCGTTGAAGCGGATGATCTCGGCAATGGGGCGGCCGACGTAGATCAGCCCGTCGGGGTAGTCGAACAGCTCCAGGTAGCGGTGGTTCCAGGCCACCAGGCGCAGGTTCTGGTCGACCACGCTGATGCCTTGGGTGATGTTCTCGATCGCCCCCTGCAGCAGGGCGCGGTTGAACTGCAGGACTTCCGAGGCCTCGTCGACGATGCGCACCACGTCTTCGACCTGCATCTCGCGGCCTTCGATGGCGGCCTTGACCACCGCACGGGTCGAGGAGGCGCCGAGCACGCCGGCCAGCAGGCGCTCGGTATGGGCGATCCATTCGCTGTTGGCCGGCTGGTTGGGGTCGAAGTCCTTGCCCTTGCCCTGACGCAGGGCGAAGCGGGCGAAGCTCTGCCGGGCACGTTCCTCGCCGACGAAGCGGCTGGCGAGCGCCAGCAGGTCCTCCACCTGCACCGCCAGCAGGCTACGGTTGCTGGGCTTGGTACCCAGGTCATGACCGATGAAACGCCCGGCCTGCCAGTGCTCGGACACCCGGGTGCGCGAGAACCACGAGACCCAGGCAAACAACAGTAGGTTGCCGGCCAGCGACAGCACCACGCCTCGGGTCAGCGGATCCACCTGCAGGCCGAGGGGCGCGTAGAGCAGGGTGGTCAGGCCGGGGAAACTTTCCAGCGACCAGCCCATGCCGCGTGCCGCCAGCGGCAGGACCAGGGTGTAGAACCACAGTATGGCGCCGAAGATCAGCCCGGCGAACACGCCGCGGCGGTTGGCCTGTTTCCACACCAGGGCGCCGAACATGGCCGGCGCCAGCTGGCCGATGGCGGCGAACGACACCTGACCGATGGTGGCCAGGCTGGTGCCCTCGCCGAGCAGGCGATAGCAGACGTAGGCCAGCAACAGGATCAGCACGATGCTGACCCGGCGGGCGGTGAGCATCCAGTGGCGGAAGGCCTCGAACGGTCGCTCGGTGCTCTGCCGGCGCAGCAGCCAGGGCAGCAGCATGTCGTTGGAAATCATGGTCGACAGGGCCACGGACGCGACGATCACCATGCCGGTGGCCGCCGAGGCACCGCCGATGAAGGCCAGCACCGCCAGGCTCGGATGGGCCTCGGCCAGGGGCAGGCTGATAACGAAGGAGTCCGGGGTGATGCCCGCCGGCAGCAGCATCTGCCCGGCCAGGGCGATGGGCACGACGAACAGTGCGGCCAGCATCAGGTAGGCGGGGAATACCCAGCGCGCCAGACGCAGGTCCTTGGGTTCGATGTTCTCCACCACGGTGACGTGGAACTGCCGTGGCAGGCAGACGATGGCGATCATCGCCATGCCGGTCTGTACCAGCATCGCCGGCCAGTTGACCGGCTTGGCCCAGAAGTCGTCCAGTTCGGCGGTGACCCGGGCCTGGGCGAGCAGATCGCCCACGCCGTTGTACAGGCCGAAGGTGACGAAGGCACCGACGGCGAGGAAGGCCAGCAGCTTGACCAGCGACTCGAATGCGATGGCCAGCACCATGCCGCGATGGTGCTCGGTAACGTCCAGGTTGCGCGTACCGAACAGGATGGTGAACAGCGCCAGGGCCAGCGACACGATCAGCGCCGTGTCCTGGGCGCTGGTGCCGATGGTCTGCGGATCGATGCCGATCAGCAGGTTGACGCCGAGCACGATGCCCTTGAGCTGCAGGGCGATGTACGGCAGTACGCCGACCAGACAGATCAGCGCCACCACCACGGCCAGGGACTGGGACTTGCCATAGCGCGCGGCGATGAAGTCGGCGATGGAGGTGATGTTCTCCTGCTTGCTGATCATCACCATCTTCTGTAGCACCCAGGGCATGGTCAGCAGCAGAATGGTCGGGCCGAGGTAGATCGGCAGGAACGACCACAGTTGCTCGGCGGCCTGACCCACCGCGCCGAAGAAGGTCCAGCTGGTGCAGTAGACCGCCAGGGACAGCGAGTAGACCCAGGCGCGAACCTTCGGCGGCATGGGCGTGCCGCGGCGATCGCCATAGAACGCGATGGCGAAGAGAATGGCCATGTAGATCAGGGCGACCGCGGCGATCAGCCCGGGGGACAGCGACATGCGAACTCCGGAACGCAGAGTGGAACGAAGAAGCCTGCGCTGCTGGGCGAGGCGGATAATCATCAGTGTTGCACAAAGCCGCGGCCTGTCGGCTGCGACCAAGGTCGCAGGGTGTCGACCGCGCTTTGCGAAACGGTCCGATTGTGCCGCAGGCGATGGGCTGATAGCGTGGTCGGCTTGCAACCGCGCCAGGAGGAAGCATGTTCAAACCGCAATTGGTCACGCTGCAGCGAGGAGCCTTGCGCCTGGAGCCACTGGCCGATGCCGATATCCCGGCCCTGGTCGCGTTGGCCGAGGCCAATCGTGACGAGCTGCTGTACATGAGCGGTACCCAGCCTCTGGACTGGTATCGCAGCGCACTGGCCGAACTGCGCGAGCAACGCGCGCTGCCATTCGCCATCCGTCTCGGCGAGCAGCTGGTCGGCACCACTCGCTTCGGCGATTTCATGAACAGCCTGCCGGCCTGCGAGATCGGCTGGACCTGGCTCGATCGCGCCCAGCATGGCAGCGGGCTGAACGCCAGCATCAAGTACCTGATGCTCAAGCATGCCTTCGACAACTGGGGCATGGTCCGTGTGCAGCTGAAAACCGCCGCCAGCAACCTGCGCTCGCAACGCGCCATCGAGAAGCTGGGCGCCGCCCGCGAGGGCCTGCTGCGTAACCATCGCCGCCTGGCCGACGGCCGTCTCGACGACACGGTGCTGTACAGCATCACCGATCAGGAATGGCCGCAGGTGCGCGCCGCCCTGGAAGCGCGCTTCGGCGGCTGAACATGCAGCCACTGACGGGAAGCGAACGCGCGCGGTTCAGCGCCAGCGACGATCTGCACGGCTTGGAGCTGTTGTCCGCACGCTTTGTCGAACATCGTTTCGCCCCGCACGTGCACGACGGTCATGTGATCGCCGTGCTCGAAGCCGGTGCTGAGCGCTATCGCTATCGCGGTGTCGATCACCTGGCGGGCGCCGGCAGCATCGCCTTGCTCAATCCGGACGAGGTGCATACCGGTTCCAAAGGGGTCGAGCAAGGCTGGCAGTACCGGGTGTTCTACCCGCAGCCCGGTACTTTCGAGGCGCTGCTGGCCGAACTCGAGTCGCCACCGGCTGCACCGCCCATGTTCCACGACAGCGTGCACCATGATCCGCTCCTGGCGTCGCGGCTGAGTGCGCTGCACCGTCTGCTGGAGGATCCGCACAGCGAGGCGCTGCAACGTCAGACCCTGTGGCGCGAGGCGATGCTCGAGCTGCTGCAGCGTTACGCGCGCCTGCCGGCGCCGCGTGGCGTCGGCCAGGAACCGCGGGCGGTGGCTTTGGCCAAGGAGCTGCTTGCCAGCCAGCTGAGCGAGCCGCCATCGCTGGAAGAGCTGGCGGCGGCGGTCAATCTCTCACCCTTTCACTTCGCCCGGGTATTCCGCCGGGCCACCGGTCTGCCACCGCATGCCTGGCTCAGGCAGCGTCGTCTGGAGCAGGCGCGGACGCTGCTCAGAAGTGGCTGCTCGGCGCTCAGCGTCGCCATGCAGCTGGGGTTCGCCGACCAGAGCCATCTGTCGCGGCAGTTCAAGCAGACCTATGGCGTCAGCCCCGGCGAATACCGCAGCGCGGTGGCGCGAGGCTGAGCGGACCGAGGCACGAGGCACAAAAAAGCCGGCGCTCCTTATCGGGACGCCGGCTTCTTCAGCCCGCTACGTCGATCAGAACTCGTGATCGGCAGTGTCCGGGTTCAGGTCGCTGATGCCCAGCTTGGCCGCGGCCTGCTCGATGGCGCCGGTCTGCTTGACCAGGGCGGCGATGGCGTCGCGTACCAGTTGCTGGCCTTCGGCGTTGTCCTCGGCGATCAGCTGGTCGAAGTGCACGTTGTTCTTCTCGGCGCTGTCGACCAGAGCCTGCAGCTTGGCCTCGGTCGCTTGCAGATCGGCCTTGAGGCTGGCATCGGCCTGGGCATCGACCTTGGCCACCAGTTCCGACAGGCTCGGGCCGCTCAGGGTGCTGCCGTCGACCTTCTTGTACTCGCCCAGGTAGACGTTGCGAATGCCCTTGCCGTTATAGAAGTGCGAGTTGTGGGTGTTGTCGCTGAAGCAGTCGTGCTCGTCTTCCGTGGAGTTGGCTTCGAGGGCGACCTTCATGCGCTCGCCGGCCAGCTCGCCGAGGGACAGGCTGCCCATGCCGAACAGCATCTTGCGCAGACCGTTCTCGCCCGAGTCGGCGACCAGCTCGCTGCGATAGTTGCCTTCGACGCCATCCTTCCACTGCTCGACCATGTCGTTGAGGTCGCTGACCAAGAGGTCGGTAGCGACTTTCAGGTAGGTGCGACGGCGCTCGTTGTGGCCGCCGGTGGCGCCTTCGCCAACCAGGTAATCGGTGTAGGGACGTTCGCCGGCGCCCGGGTTGGTGCCGTTGAGGTCCTGGCCCCAGAGCAGGAACTCGATGGCGTGGTAACCGGTGGCGACGTTGGCTTCGGAGCCGCCCAGCTCGTTGAGGCTGGCCAGCAGCTCGCCGGTGATCTCGGCAACGTCGATCTTGTCTTCACCGACCTGGATCTCGGTGTTGGCGATGATGTTGGCCTGGGCGCCGGGGTTGCCCAGTGCGTGCTGATAGTCGTCGGCGACGTAGTCGATCAGGCCTTCGTCCAGCGGCCAGGCGTTGAGCTGGCCTTCCCACTCGTCCACCACCGGGTTGCCGAAACGGAACACTTCGGTCTGCATGTAAGGCACGCGAGCAGCCAGCCAGGCTTCGCGGGCGGCCTTCAGAGTGGCCTCGCTGGGGTCGGCGAGCAGGGCGTCGACCGCGCTCTGCAGGGCCTTGCCGGTGCTGGCAGCGTCGCTGAACACGGCCAGCGCCAGGTCGGCGTAATGATTGACCACCGCCTTGGCCGCTGCCTCGTCGACCTGCGCCGCGCCGGCCGCTGCAGTGCTCTCGCTGCTGGCCGCCGGAGCTGCGGCTTGAGTGGCGGGAGCTTTGTCGTCGCCGCAACCGGCGAGAGAAATGGCAATAGCCAGCAGGCTGGCCGAAGCCAGGGGCATACGAATCATGGCGGGGTCCTTTGCATGTACTGAATATGAGTGGTACGCGGGTGTACCTGGTAAACCGCGACATAATGCAAATGTTTCGCATTATGTGTAAAGGCCATTATTCGCCGCTGTGCGGGATATCGCTGCCCGGCCGCTTCGTTGCCGCTAGAATGCCAGCACCCGATTCGCAGTTCTGTATGGAGAAAACTGCATGAGCCTGACCGCTGTGATTCTCATCGTCGTCCTCGTCCTGCTGGGCGCCTATGCGGTGTCGCTGTACAACGGCCTGGTGCGCCTCAAGCACGGCGTGAGCAAGGCCTGGTCGAACATCGACGTGCTGCTCAAGCAGCGCCACGATGAGCTGCCCAAGCTGGTGGAGACCTGCAAGCAGTACATGCAGCATGAGCGCACCACGCTGGATAGGGTGATCGCCGCCCGCAGCGCCGTGGCCAATGCCCGTGAGCAGCATGACGTGGGCGCTCTCGGCAAGGCCGAAAGCGGTCTGCGTGCCGGTCTGGGGCAGCTGTTCGCGCTGGCCGAGAACTATCCCGAGCTCAAGGCCAACGACAGTTTCCAGCACCTGCAGCAGCGCATCAGCGGCCTGGAGAACGGCATCGCCGATCGACGCGAGCTGTACAACGAGGCGGTCAATCTCAACAACGTGCGCATCGAGCAATTCCCTGATGTGATCCTCGCGCGCATGTTCAACTTCCAGGCCGCCGAGCTGCTGGTGTTCAGCGATGCGGAGAAGTCGGATGTCGACCTGAAGTCGCTGTTCAACTGAAATGATGCAAAGCGACCCCATCGGCTTCTTCTTGACGCTGGCGTTCGCCCTCGGCGCATTTCTGGGCGGCGGTTGGTGGTGTCTGCGACGCTGGTCGCAGGCGCGCCACCTGCTGGATACGCCGACCTCGAAGATCCGCTCGGCAGCACAGGGCTATGTCGAGCTCTACGGCATGATCGAAGAACTCCCTGGCAGTTCCTTGCGCGGCCCGCTGACCAACACGCCCTGCGTGTGGTGGCGCTTTCGCATCGAGGAATACCGCTCCAGCGGCAAGAAGCGCTCCTGGCGGGTGATCGAAAGCGGCAGCAGCGATGCCTTGCTGCGCCTCTCCGATGGCACCGGGGATTGCCTGATCGACCCGCGCGGCGCGGAGGTTCGACCCGCGATACGCGAAATCTGGCAGGGCACTCTGCGTCATCCGCTGGGTATGGAGAAGACCGGGCTGCTGAGCTTTCTGACCAGCAGCACGCGTTATCGCTACACCGAGGAGCGCTTTCATGTCGGCCAGCCGCTCTATGCCATCGGCGACTTTCGCACTTCCGGTAGCAGTCATCAGGGGCTGGACCTGCCCAGTGCCCAGGGTCAGGTGATTCGGGAGTGGAAAAGCGACTATGCCGGGTTGCTGCGGCGTTTCGACAGCGACGGCAACGGTGAGCTGGATGATCGGGAATGGAATCGTGTACGCCTGGCTGCCCAGCTCGAGGCCGAGCACCGGCACCGGCGCAGCAGTGCGGAGCCCGCGCAGCACAAGATGAGCAAACCGGGGGAGTCGCGCCCGTTCATTCTTTCCAATGCCGGGGAGGACGAGTTGGCGCGGGGGTTCTACTGGCAGGCGGCAGGCGCTGCGCTGTTGTGCCTGGTCGGCGCGCTGGCCACTGCCTGGCTACTCGGGATTCGGCATTTCTGAAAGTGGGGCGTGGTGGAAAACGCTTCGCGGTTTTCCACCCTGCAGGCTGTCGCGCAGCGGTGACGGTTTGTTTTCCGGGGTATCGCTGCACCCAATCCAGGCTGCGAGGTGGGTGCGCACGGCGCACCCTACGGCGCCGAGCCCGCCAGGCGGGCTTGCGTTCAGAGCGTGGCGGGGTTGGCCGCGGCACTGAGGCGGCGGGCCTGCTTGAGGAACAAGGTCAGCTCGCGCGCCGGTAGCGGCTTGCTGTACAGGTAGCCCTGACCCTCATGACAGCCCTGGGCGATGATGTAGGCTTCCTGCTCGACGGTCTCCACGCCTTCGGCGATGACCTGCATACCCAGGCTCTTGCCCAGCTGAATGATGGCGCGAACGATGGTGGCATCGTCCTCGTCCTCCAGCAGGTCCTGCACGAAGCTCTTGTCGATCTTGATCTTGTCCAGCGGCAGGCTCTTGAGATAGCTCAGCGACGAGTAGCCGGTACCGAAGTCATCGATGGCGATCAGGGCCCCGGAGCGGCGTAGGCTCAGCAGGTGCTGGGCGGCGGTGCTGATGTCTTCCATCAGGCCGGTTTCGGTGACCTCCAGCTCCAGGCTTCTGGGCGGCAGACGGTAGACCTGCATCAGGTTGTTGACCACCCGCGGCAGCTCGGCGTGGTGCAGCTGCACGGTGGACAGGTTGATGGCCATGCGCAGGTCGGTGAATCCCTGATCGTGCCATTCGCGCAGCTGGCGGCAGGTCTGATCGAGAATCCACTCGCCGATGGGGATGATGGTGCCGTTCTGTTCCGCCAGCGGGATGAACAGGTCGGGCGCGACGAAACCGTGCTGCGGGTGCTGCCAGCGCAGCAGGGCCTCGACGCCGACCACGCGGTGATCGCGGTAGTCCACCTGCGGCTGATAGACCAGATGCAGCTGATTCAGGGCCAGGGCGTCGCGCAGGTCCTTCTCCAGTTCGCGGCGACGACGCATCTCGCTGTCGACGCTGGCGATATAGAACTGGTAACGGTTGCGCGAGCGGCTCTTGGCCAGGGTCATGGTCTGTTCGGCTTTCTGCAGCAGCTTTTCGGTGCTGTCGCCATCCTCGGGGAACAGGGTGATGCCGATGGTCGCGCGCAGGCGCACTTCCTGATGATCGAGCAGGAACGGCAGCTCCAGATCGTCCAGCACGCTCTGCGCCAGTTCGGCCGCTTCGTAAGGCTGCTCGATATCGGCCTGGACCAGGGCGAACTGGTCGCCGCCCAGGCGGGCCAGGGCGCCGAGGCGGCCGCTGTGGCTGCGCAGGCGGTCGGACAGCGCCAGCAACAACTGATCGCCGCTCTGGTAGCTGAACTGTTCGTTGATGCCCTTGAAGTCGTCCAGGCCAACGCAGAGCACGGCGACGCGGCGCTGCAGGCGGCCGGCGTCTTCAAGAATCTGGTCGAGTTGCTGCTGCAGCTGCTGGCGGTTGGGCAGGCCGGTGAGGAAGTCGTACTGGGCCATGCGCAGCAGGCTGTTCTCCGCTTCGCGGCGCAGGTGGGTGTTACGCTCGATGGAGGCGAGAAGCTGGTTGGCGGTGTTGATCCACAGGCCCAGCTCGTTCTTCTCGTTGCCCTTGAGCATGGGCAGCTTGTGTTCGCTGGGGCGGTCCGGGTTGATGCTGGTCAGGTGCTCGATGATCTTCGACAGCGGCTTGGTCAGCAGCCAGTGGTAGACCAGGTACAGCACCAGGGCCATGGCCATGGCGCGCAGCACGCCGGAGACGAAGATGATCACCGAGTTGGTGACGAAACTCTCGCCGTAGGGCGCGGTGTCCAGGGTGATGTTGAGGTCGCCGTAATACTCGCTGTAGGGACCACGGCCAACCAGTTTGGTGGAAAACTGCTGCTCCTGGCCGAGAATCGGATCGGTCAGCCAGCGGGTCGCGATCTGTACCAGTTCGCGCGATTTTTCCGCCAGCATCGGCTCGTTGGGATGGCCGATGGCCGCATAGCGCACCGACTCGTGCTGGAACAACCCCTCGATGACCTGCATGCCCATTTCGCGATCCAGGCTGTATACCGCCTGGGTCGAGGGGTCGCGGAACATGCCGAGGATGCGCTGGGCATCGTTGGCTACCGCCTGCCGCGTCTTGTAGGCATCGAAGACGATCTGTGCGCAGCTCAGTACTACCCCGACCACCAGCGCCGACAGCAGCACCACGCGGAGTAACTTGAGCGACAAGCTGTTTTTCAATTCCAGCTTCAAAGGCAGTTCCTTGTATCGGTGCTTACAGCGGCAGTCAGACGAGAGTATTGGCAATCTCGCTCTAGCCGTCAAAGGGCCATCATGGTTGCTGGCACTTTTTCATTGCCATTGACGCGCTCATGTTGCGGATCGATCTATTTTGGCGAAAGCCATGCTCTGTATCGGTGCGCTCTTGCCGGACTTGAATACCGTTCGGCGCCCCGGCGCGCGTGCCTCGATCGGCAAGGGCCGAAAACGAAAAACCCGGCCGCAGGGGCCGGGTTCTCGGGTTACGCAGCCTGGAATCAGGCGGCGTAGTTCTGGGCGACGAAGTCCCAGTTGACCAGGTTCCAGAACGCCTCGACGTACTTCGGACGCAGGTTGCGGTAGTCGATGTAGTAGGCGTGTTCCCAGACGTCGCAGGTCAGCAGCGGGGTGTCGCCGGAGGTCAGCGGGCAGCCGGCACCGATGGTGCTGGCCAGGGCCAGGGAGCCGTCGGCCTTCTTCACCAGCCAGCCCCAGCCGGAGCCGAAGGTGCCGATGGAGACCTTGCTGAACTCTTCCTTGAACTTGTCGAAGGAGCCGAAGGCTGCGTTGATGGCGTCAGCCAGGGCGCCGGTGGGCTGGCCACCGCCGTTGGGCGACAGGCAGTTCCAGTAGAAGGTGTGGTTCCACACCTGAGCGGCGTTGTTGAAGATGCCGCCCGAGGAAGTCTTGACGATTTCTTCCAGGCTCTTGCCTTCGAACTCGGTGCCCGGCACCAGGTTGTTCAGGTTCACCACGTAGGTGTTGTGGTGCTTGTCGTGGTGGTATTCCAGGGTCTCGGCGGAAATGTGCGGCTCGAGGGCGTTCTTTTCGTAAGGCAGCGGCGGCAGTTCGAAAGCCATGGTCTATCTCCTACTCAGGTCGTGTGCGGTATGCGCGAGGCCGATCACGGGCGGCCTGTGGGCGGCGTGGAGTTTGTACTCTTTGCGCCGCGAGTTCCGGATCATAGCACCCGGCCTCGGCCATAACCACGCAACGTCTGTGTGGGAAAGCCGATGCCAGGGCCTTTGCTTCCGTTGCTTCGACAACCTGCCGCGGCGCCAGTTGCCTCAGAGTGCTCCGGCTTTCTTCCAGGCGAGGTAGCTGCTGACCAGCTCCGGCCCCAGCTCGCCGGGGCGTGCGTCGAGTACCGGAACGCTCTGCGCGGCAAGGCGTTCGTGCAGTTCGGCGCGGGCATTGAGGTAGTCCAGCGTGCCGCAATAGGCCAGGGCCTGGTCGAACTGCTCCACCGGCGTATGGCGCAGGCGGTCCAGCGCTTCCTCGCGCAGGCTGGCGATCAGCACCCGGTGCTGGCGCGACAGGCGCCGCACCGCGGTGAGCAGATCCTGATCGTCTTCGTCGCGCAGATTGGTCACCAGCACCACCAGCGAACGGCGGCGCTGACGGGCCAGCAGCAGGTCGGCGGCGGCGCTGAAGTCGGCCGGTTGCTGGCTTGTCTCGAGGTCGTAGACGGCATTGAGCAGCACGTTGAGCTGAGCGGGGCCCTTGACCGGCGCCAGATAGCGCGACTGGTTGCCGGCGAAGGTGGCCAGGCCCACCGCGTCGCCCTGGCGCAGCGCGACGTAACTGAGCAGCAGGCAGGCGTTGAGGGCGTGGTCGAAGTGCGACAGCTCGTCGTCCTGGCTGCGCATGCGCCGACCGCAGTCGAGCAGGAAGACGATCTGCTGATCGCGTTCGTCCTGATATTCGCGGGCGATGGGGGTGCGCTTGCGCGCCGTGGCCTTCCAGTCGATCTGGCGCAGGGTGTCGCCATCACGGAATTCGCGCAGCTGATGAAACTCCAGGCCCAGGCCGCGGCGTGGGCGCTGGCGTACGCCCAGCTGGCTGAGCCAGTCGTCCACTGCCTTGAGCTGGGCTCCGTAGAGACGGGCGAAATCGGGGTATACGCGGCTCTCGTCGGCCAGCTCCAGCAGGCGCCTGGCCTGCCATAGGCGCAGCGGGCTGGGCAGCAGCAGTTCGCAGCGCTCGAAGAGAAAATGTCCGCGCACCAGTGGCTTGAGGCGATAGGTGATGCGCGTCTGCTGGCCGGGGCGCAGGGCGATACGCTGCGGCAGGAGCTCGAACTCCATGCCTTCCGGCACATGGTCGAAGACCTCGATATGCAGGGCCTGGGCGTATTCGTGATGCGCGGTCAGCTGCACCTCGCTCCAGCGGCCCAGCGGCAGGTTACCGGGCAGCGTGCGCTCGAGGCGTGGCGAGGGCAGGCGGCGCAACCACAGGGCATCCACCGTTGCCACCAGCAGCACGGCCAGCAACAGCCCCCAGGCCATCGGCATCAGGCTGTCGGCCAGGCGCACGCCGAGCAGGGGCAGGGCGCCGAGCAGTACGGCGGCGGCGAACAGGCCGCTCAGCAGCCCGAGGAGCAGGCGCGAGGGTTTCATAGACGCGGAGCCGGCACCTGATCGAGCAGCTGTTGCAGTACCTGATCCACCGACAGGCCTTCGATGTCCAGCTCCGGTGCCAGGCGCACGCGGTGGCGCAGCACGGCCAGGGCACAGCCCTTGATGTCGTCGGGCAGAACGAAGTCGCCGCC